>NZ_NPKW01000146.1:0-70123 GCF_002265885.1 Vibrio sp. 03_296 | reverse complement strand
GCAGCAATTGCTCGTGCCAAAGCACGAAAAGCGCAGCAAGCAGGCGAGCCAGCACCTGAGCAAAATCGCGAAGAATTGCAACCAGCAGAAGACGATCCGAAGAAAGCGGCCGTCGCCGCGGCGATTGCTCGTGCCAAAGCGCGTAAAGCTCAACAAGCAGAACAAAAACAAAATACTGAGGAGAACGAGTAATGTCGTTTTTTATTGCGAGCTCACCACACGCCCACAGTCGCAAAAGCACCCCAGATTTAATGAAATGGGTAGCACTATGTGCATTACCCGGATTGTTGGCACAAACCTACTTTTTTGGATGGGGTACATTCGTTCAACTCATTTTGGCGATCACCATCGCGTTATCTTTAGAAGCACTCGTGATGCTATTAAGAAAGCGCCCCCCAATGCGAGCGCTACGCGATCATAGTGCTCTGGTCACCGCTTGGTTACTGGCGGTTGCCATCCCCCCAATGGCACCTTGGTGGATCATCACGATTGGCCTTTTGTTTGCGATCGTCATTGCAAAGCATCTCTACGGCGGCCTAGGGCAAAACCCGTTCAACCCTGCCATGATTGCTTATGTGGTACTGCTGATTTCCTTCCCAGTGCAAATGACCAGTTGGAGCGCTCCGCTACCTCTGATTGAAGCGGGACACGAAGTGGCCAAAGATCCAGTGACATTCGGGGATCTGCTTTCCCTGATCTTTACCGGGCTCACTATCGATGGTTCTTCTCTGCAACAAGTTCGTGCTGGCATCGATGGCATTACCACGGCAACGCCGCTTGATGCTTTCAAAACGGGTCTGCACAGCGGAGCAACATCGTCAGAAATTCTCAGCCAACCTATTTTTGAAGGTTTTGCAGGTGTAGGCTGGCAATGGGTTAACCTTGCCTATTTGGCGGGTGGTCTGATTTTGCTCAAGCAACGCGTTATCCAATGGCATATTCCTGTCGGATTTTTAGGTGCGTTGCTTGTGATGAGCAGCTTTTTCTCCCTATTCTTCCCTGGCGAAACGGCGTCCCCCCTGTTTCATCTCCTTTCCGGAGCGACGATGCTAGGCGCATTCTTTATCGCAACGGATCCCGTATCCGCTTCCACAACAATAAAGGGGCGTATCCTCTTTGGGGCGATCATCGGTTCTCTCGTCTTTATCATACGTAGCTGGGGAGGCTTCCCAGACGGTGTTGCGTTTGCAGTATTATTGGCCAACATGTGTGTACCTTTGATCGATTACTACACCAAACCAAGAACTTACGGGCACTAAAAGGCAGGAAATGAAATGTTAAACGCAATACGTAAAAACGGTTTAACACTAGCAATATTTGCCTGTGCTACCACAGGGCTAGTGGCCATGACCCAGTATTTAACTAAGGACCAAATCACGCTTCAGGAGCAAAAACAGCTCTCTTCGGTCCTTAATCAAGTTATCCCGCAAAGCGCACATGACAATTTATTGTTTGAATCTTGTACTTTGGTGAGCGATTCCGCGCTGGGCTCCGATAAGGCGATGCCAGCCTATATTGCCACACGTAATGGCCAGGCCACCGCCATTGCTATTGAATCCGTAGCACCAGATGGCTACAACGGTGCCATTAAGATCATTACGGGTATCGATGCCAGCGGTACCGTGCTTGGCACGCGCGTACTTAGCCACCAAGAGACACCGGGGTTAGGCGACAAGATCGACCTTAGAGTGACAGATTGGATCACTAGTTTCACCGGAAAACAGTTAAACGATGACAACTATAACAGTTGGAAGGTGCGTAAAGATGGTGGAGAATTTGACCAGTTTACTGGCGCGACCATTACACCTCGTGCGGTTGTTAAAGCGGTGCGCAACACCGTTGAGTTTGTCAACAGCCATCGTGAACAGATTTTGAATCAACCACTTAACTGTGGAGGCCGCTATGAGTGAGCATAAAAAATTACTTAAAAATGGCATGTGGGACAACAACCCTACACTGGTCCAGTTACTTGGTCTGTGTCCGCTACTGGCGGTATCGTCAACCATCACCAACGCACTTGGTCTCGGCATAGCAACATTATTAGTGCTAGTTGGCTCCAACGTCACTGTTTCACTGATTCGTAACTACGTACCAAAAGAAATTCGCATTCCGGTATTCGTTATGATCATTGCTTCACTGGTAACGTGCGTTCAATTACTGATGAACGCCTACGCCTATGGCTTATACCTATCATTAGGCATTTTCATTCCTTTGATTGTGACCAACTGCATCATCATCGGTCGTGCTGAAGCGTACGCGTCAAAAAACGATCCTTTGCCTGCGGCATTAGATGGTTTTTGGATGGGCATGGGTATGACCACTGTGCTTGTCGTTCTCGGCGCAATGCGCGAAATCATCGGTAACGGCACCCTTTTCGATGGCGCAGATCTTCTACTTGGTGAATGGGCGAGCGCGCTGCGAATTCAGGTATTCCAATTTGACAGTAGCTTCCTACTGGCACTGCTACCGCCTGGGGCATTTATTGGTGTCGGCCTGCTCATCGCGTTGAAAAATGTCATCGATACACAGTTAAAAGCTCGCCAACCTAAACAAGAAAAACCCGCGATTGAACGCGCTCGCGTAACTAACGCGTAAGTTACTGTCTAGGCTCATCAAAATACGCACCGCTAGAGTGCCCATGAGCCTAGAACAACTGGAAGTCAGCAATGAATAAAGACAAACGCATACAAATTCTCGAACGATTACGAGAAAACAACCCCAACCCACAAACCGAACTCAATTGGAACTCCCCTTTTGAGCTACTGATAGCGGTTTTGTTATCAGCACAAGCAACGGATGTCAGTGTCAATAAAGCCACCGACAAACTGTTCCCAGTCGCCAACACCCCTCAAGCGATGTTGGATCTTGGGGTGGAAGGTCTCAAAGAGTACATTAAGACCATTGGCCTGTTTAATTCCAAAGCGGAAAACACCATCAAAACGTGTCGCATTCTGCTCGAAAAACACAACGGTGAAGTGCCCGAAGATCGAGCAGCGCTTGAAGCACTGCCCGGGGTTGGGCGCAAAACCGCCAATGTGGTACTCAACACCGCCTTTGGCTGGCCAACCATCGCTGTCGATACCCATATTTACCGCGTTTCCAATCGCACCAAGTTTGCCCCAGGCAAAAACGTGGATGAAGTCGAACAAAAACTTCTCAAAGTCGTACCAAAAGAGTTTAAACTCGATGTCCACCACTGGTTGATTTTGCATGGACGCTACACCTGTATTGCACGTAAGCCTCGCTGTGGCAGTTGCATCATTGAAGACCTGTGCGAATTTAAAGAAAAAGTCTACCCAGAGAATTAATCTCTATCTGTAAGGAGCATAACAATGTCAAACGGTCGTATTCTTCATACTATGTTACGTGTTGGTAACTTAGAAAAATCAATTCAGTTCTACACCGAAGTTATGGGCATGCAATTGCTGCGTACCAATGAAAACAAAGAATATGAGTATACTTTGGCGTTTCTAGGTTACGGCGACGAATCACAAGGCGCAGTCATCGAATTAACTTACAACTGGGGTAAAACGGAGTACGACCTCGGCAGTGCATTTGGTCACATTGCAATTGGCGTCGACGACATTTATGTGACATGCGATGCCATTAAAGCTGCTGGCGGTAATGTCACTCGCGAGCCAGGTCCAGTAAAAGGCGGCACGACCCACATCGCTTTTGTGAAAGATCCTGATGGCTATATGATTGAGTTGATCCAAAACAAACAAGCATCTGCAGGTTTAGAAGGCTAATCGCCACATCAATATGGCGTAATAGAAACGAGGAGGCCAAAGCCTCCTCTTTTGATCTTAATCATGAAACTTTACATGATAATAATTTTCATTTAGATTAATCCCAATTTTGCTAACTGGGATAAGCACATGATCAGTGAATGGGAAAAACACACGTTGCTCGCAGATACCGCGCTACAACTTGACGATCCAATTCGTAGTATTTTGCACTATCAACAAGCCTACAATTTGAGCGAAGACATCATCGCTTCCTCAACGGTAGAAGCCGACGACAAATTACTAATATCCGTGATCTCGTGCCACAACTTGGCACAATTTTGGCGTTGGGCGGGTGACACCGACTATGAGCTAAAATATCTGCAATTGGCCTCAGAAAAAGTGCTGACCTTAATTCCTCAGTGCCCTCACCACCAATGTGAAAGTTTTATCGAGTCTATTGGTTGCTGCAAAAAAGCGTTGTTCGATTTTTTAAAGCGCCACCCAAACCCAAAGATCGCGCAACTGGTGGAAAAGATCGACACTGCGACCCATTGCGAAATCATCGCAAAGTTCAAACTCAACTAAACTTCACTTCGCCCCAGTGAAATGACAACGCGGCGGTTTTTATCTTTACCAATAGGCGTTGCGTTGTCTGCAATTGGGCGGCGTTTACCATAACCTTGAACTTGGATGCGATCTTCCGGCAATCCTAGTGCTTTGAAGTAATCTCTCAACGACTCCGCTCTACGTTCTGATAAGTTTTGGCTCACACTGGTACCATCGGTGGAATCGGTGTAAGTCGACACCAACACCAAATCAATATCAGAGTTGTAGCGCACGTATTCAGCAATCTGCGACAAGCGCTTTTGCGATGCCTTAGTGAGTTTATCGCCATTGCGTTCATAATGAAGAATCGTGAACGAAATATCTTCAAAGCTGTAAGGCAAAAGATTAGCGACACAGTCACTGAATACATTGTATTTCTGTTGGAACAAAACGGCAGACAGCGCGACTTCAATTCTTTGGTCACGGCTTTGCCAATCTTGATAACTAAAGGTCGGATAGCGCCCTTTCTCTAACTCAGACAGAATGCCCCACGCCGTTTGCCCACCGACATAACCATTAAACTGTTGAAAGAACTTAATATTAGTAATACGGTCGGCGTTTTCTCCTGGTCGCCAAGGAGGCGGCATCGAAATCAAACTCACATTGCGCGTTTCGCCCATAGGTCGACGCATTTTTAGCTCAAAATCCAACACGATTTTTTTACTTGCGCGTGAAGAGAATTCCGCATCACCGTAGTTAGGGATCGGATGCACCAAGCGGCATTCCAGCGGTGAATTCATCACCATTTCCCATTGTGATTGCTGCGGGGTGGCAATATAACGCTTCGTCATCGCTGCCGAAGGCAATGATGCAAAGGTAGTTAGTACTAAACCACTGGTTATTAGCCACTTTTTCATTATCACTACTTCTCTTACTCGCTCACAGTTGCATGGCAGACATTTGCCACTACCGGATGAATTCTATCTGACTTACACATTTATGCAAAAACCTCGCCAAATAGGAGCAAAACTTTTGCGGTTTTCTCCTTTTGTAACGTTTTTTTCATAAGGATAATCTGTAATAATGCAGCCTTTGTCACACAAAAATATAGAAACATGACTGTAGAAAACACAGCACTGACCCTGAAAAAACGCTTTCGCGGCTATTTTCCCGTAGTTGTTGACGTAGAAACTGCCGGGTTCAATGCACAAACCGATGCACTACTCGAAATTTGTGCTGTTACCTTGTCCATGGATGAAAACGGTGATCTTCACCCTGCATCGACCATTCACTTTCATGTTGAGCCCTTTGAGGGGGCAAATCTCGAAAAAGAAGCTCTTGAGTTCAACGGCATTCGTGACCCGTTTAGCCCGTTACGTGGCGCCGTGACCGAACAAGAGGCGCTAAAAGAGATCTATAAACTCATCCGTAGAGAACAAAAAGCCGCTGATTGTAGCCGCGCCATTATGGTGGCGCACAACGCAGCGTTTGACTTAAGTTTCGTTAACGCAGCAAATGAGCGCTGCAAACTTAAACGAGTTCCGTTTCATCCTTTTGCCACTTTCGATACCGCAACGCTCAGTGGGTTGGCTTATGGCCAAACTGTACTGGCGAAAGCGTGCAAAACCGCAGGGATGGAATTTGACAATCGAGAGGCCCATTCGGCGCTTTACGATACCGAAAAAACCGCAGAGCTGTTCTGTGGCATCGTCAATAAATGGAAAGCGCTTGGAGGCTGGCCATTAATTGAAGATGAAAACGAAAAATAATAAGTAAACACAACTACCTGAGAAAACTATGAATCCTGTCGTTATATCTGTTTGCGTCATGCTAGTTTTAGCTTTGATGCGAGTGAACGTGGTGGTCGCCCTCACGTTCAGTGCCGTCGTTGGTGGCCTTGTTGCTGGAATGGGCCTAGGCGATACCATCGCTGCGTTTGAAAGTGGCCTTGGTGGCGGTGCAACCATCGCTCTGAGTTACGCCATGTTGGGCACCTTCGCAGTTGCTATTTCGAAATCGGGCATTACTGACCTGCTTGCCAGAAGCGTTATTAAGCGCCTTAACGGCAAAGAAAGTGACGCTTCAACCACCGGCTTAAAATACGCGGTTTTGGTAGCGCTCGTACTGGTGACCATGTCATCGCAAAACGTCATTCCTGTCCATATCGCCTTTATCCCAATTTTAATTCCACCTCTATTGGGCGTATTTGCAAAACTCAAACTCGATCGTCGATTGGTCGCGTGTGTGCTGACATTTGGCCTGATCACGCCATACATGGTCTTGCCTGTCGGCTTTGGCGGTATTTTCCTTAATAACATCCTATTGAAAAACCTGCACGATAACGGTTTAGAGAGCGTTGTCGCCAGCCAAGTACCGACCGCAATGCTCCTACCCGGCGCGGGAATGGTGTTTGGTCTTTTGACTGCTATTTTCTTTAGCTACCGTAAACCTCGCGAATACCGTGAAACCGACCTGACCGTCGTGCATGAAGCAAGCGAAGGCATCAACAAGAAACACATTCTGGTAGCCGCCCTAGGTATCATCGCAGCTCTCAGTGTTCAGCTATACACGGGTTCAATGATCATTGGTGCACTGGCCGGCTTTATGGTCTTCACCTTTGGTGGTGTCATTGCTTGGAAAGAAACTCATGATGTGTTCACTAAAGGTGTTCACATGATGGCAATGATCGGCTTCATCATGATCGCCGCCGCTGGCTTTGCTGCGGTAATGAAACAAACGGGTGGCGTTGAAACACTGGTACAATCGCTTTCAACCAGCATCGGCGACAACAAAGGCCTTGCCGCTCTTCTTATGCTTGTGGTCGGTCTGCTTGTCACGATGGGGATTGGTTCTTCTTTCTCAACCATTCCAATCTTAGCAACTATTTACGTTCCGCTTTCCATTGCTTTTGGTTTTTCACCGATGGCAACCATTGCTCTTGTGGGTACAGCTGCGGCTCTTGGTGACGCAGGTTCACCTGCTTCTGATTCAACGTTAGGCCCAACTTCCGGTCTGAATGCCGACGGACAACACGAGCACATTTGGGAAACGGTTGTTCCAACCTTTATCCACTACAATATCCCGCTCATTATTTTTGGTTGGATCGCGGCCATGGTGCTGTAAGCGCCTAAGACGTTGCATGATCGACAATCAAAAAAAAGCCGCTCCGTTGAGCGGCTTTCTCTTTCAATAAACAGGGCGATCTTTTTCAGCCTGTCTCGCTGACCTATTCCATCACGCTATTTTTTTACACTATTGAGCGGGCATATTCTCGACAATGCGCTCACGGATCAACTTCAACGTCGGCTCCGTGGAGAGGTAATCGATCTCGATTGGAAAATACGCATCGTCAATTTGCAACACCAAACTTGGGTAAGCGTTGACGCCTAAGCTTCGAGCCAAACTCAGTTGGTCTTCAAAGACGCCTTCCAATAAACGCCCTGTCACATCGTTTTCAAACTGTTGAACATTGAGTCCAATTTCTTGCGCAAGCTGGCGATGTGTCGCTTCATCATGTGGCGGCATGGCGCGCAAATAATACGCGTGCTGAATCGCTTCTAGCATTTGCTCATAAGAATCTTGAAAACCTGCCGCGATCACCGCACGACACGCCTGATAGGTACTACGAACCGGAGTACAACGAGTCCAAAACTCATAATTAAATTGAGTGCCTAGACGCTGTTCAATTTGATGCCAAATGCTTTCAATTTTTTGCTGCATTTCAGGTGACATAGGCAATGTTGAATCTGGCGCGAGGCCGCCAACCACATACTCAAACTGAATGACTCCAGGTAACTGTTGCTTCAATTTTTCCAAGGTAGGTTTGTATCCCCAGCACCAGCTGCACATAGGATCATGGACGTAATATAGTTTGATTTTCATGGTAGTAACTCAAAAACAAAAAGGAGCCAAACAGCTCCTTCGTATTCTATCTTCGTTTGACGATAACCACTACCGAAACTCTTTCAAGCGCCATAGTGGTTGGCCAAATTATTCCGCGTCGTTGCCCGCTGCGCGTGCTGCCGCTTCTTTGATCAATGGTTGAAGTTCGCCTTTTTGGAACATCTCAATAACGATATCACAACCGCCAATCAACTCACCTTCAACCCATAGTTGTGGGAAAGTTGGCCACTCCGCGTATTTTGGCAATTCTGCGCGAATATCTGGGTTTTGTAGAATGTCTACATAAGCAAATTTTTCGCCACACGCCATCAATGCCTGAGCTGCTTGAGAAGAAAAACCACAGCTTGGTAGCTTTGGAGAACCTTTCATGTAGAGAAGGATTGGGTTTTCTGCGATTTGTTGTTTGATTTTGTCGATAGTTTCCATTGCTTCCTCGTTCACGGAATGACTGCAAATTTTTCGCACATTCTACCTTATTAGTGCAGAATAAAAAGCACATAAAATTAAGGGCTATTACCCGCACTAGATCCGCATTAGAATGACAAAGAAATTTCATATCAAAAAGCGGATTTTTCCTTTTAATAAAGTAAAAACTTGCTAAACTATAGCGCAAGTCAGTCATATTGACAGTCGATTCGTTGGTGAGTCATCAAACGGGTTGATTTAATTATAAATTCACTGGAAGCAACCGAAGGTAATCCCTTCATATAAATGGAGAATCGAGCAATGGCATTTGAACTACCAGCTCTTCCTTACGCAAAAGACGCGCTTGAGCCACACATCTCTGCAGAAACTCTTGAGTTCCACCACGGCAAACACCACAACACTTACGTTGTGAAACTAAACGGCCTAATTCCTGGTACTGAATTCGAAGGTAAAACTCTAGAAGAGATCATCAAGACTTCTACTGGCGGTATCTTCAACAACGCAGCACAAGTATGGAACCACACTTTCTACTGGCACTGCCTTGCTCCAAACGCAGGCGGCGAACCAACAGGTGCAGTTGCAGAAGCGATCAACGCAGCGTTCGGTTCATTCGAAGAATTCAAAGCAAAATTCACAGATTCAGCAATCAACAACTTTGGTTCATCTTGGACTTGGTTGGTGAAGAAAGCTGACGGCTCTCTAGCAATCGTTAATACTTCAAATGCGGCAACACCAATCACTGAAGAAGGCGTAACACCACTACTGACTGTAGACCTATGGGAACACGCTTACTACATCGATTACCGCAACCTACGTCCAGACTACATGAACGGTTTCTGGGCACTGGTTAACTGGGATTTCGTTGCAGAGAACCTAGCGAAATAATTTTCGCCCCTTAAGTTCCAATTTAGTCATACTTGAAAGCCCGCATTCGCGGGCTTTTTGTTTATTTTCCCTAAAGTTATCTGCCGACGTGCCGCTAATAAAGCATCACACGGAGAGCCGCATGCAGATACACACATTAGACAAAGCAAGCATCATTAACGAGCTGAGCTTCGGCAATGGCATTAGCCAAGCCGTTCAGCAAGGACGTCGTGCCGACTTTGCACTGCTGCTTTCGATGTTTTCTGAAGACGCTCGTCACATCACTCCCGTAGAACAAATTGAAACGCAGGAAATGACGGATGCCGTGTTGCGTAAGCAATTTGGTTTGTCCGAACCTCAAAAATTAAGAAGCGATCAATCGAGCTACGCGATTTCTGCAGAACAAGCGAAACAGTTCCACAATGCAGGGCTTCCTTCAGCCAAACTGAGCCACTATCTCAGTGCAGAGCCACTGGCTTATATGCCAGAAGAGACGTTTGATCTACCAGAAGAGGTTTATCAAAACCTTTCTGGGCACGAGCGAGCAAAACTCGCAACCCCTGAAGTTAAATTGCTACCAGAAGCTGGGTTGTACAACCACCTATCCACTGCACTGGTCAAAGCAAAATTTGCCGCCTACGCGTAACACGCTGTTTATCGTTGTATTTGCTGGCATGGCACGGATCAACTTTGCTAGACGCTATGCGACAATTTTTCATCCCTCAGAACACCAAACTGTGACTGTTTACAAATATCTCATCATCTCTTTTGCACGATTAACCGTTGTTTGAAGTTATTCACACAGCGTACCCAATTTCTCACCCAAGATGAAAGTACGGTCTGAATGCTTGAGGGAGAGCAACGAGATGGATATCAAGAACGCTTTGATTTTAGTGACGAGTGCGGGCTCATTATTGGGCAGAACCGTGGCAGCGCACTTTGCGCGTCTCGGTGCCATTGTTATTCTCTGCGACCAGGACCAAACTTCATTGAGTGAGACACACAAAGAGCTCTATGCCGTCACTCAAGATGTTTATCCGATCACTTTGCAAGACTACAGCCAATCTTCCATTCAATCCTTGTTTGACCACATTCAGGCACAGTTTAACCGCGTCCCCAATGTACTCGTGAACTGTTGGACCAGCTCTCCTCTGCCACTTTTGAATACTGAAGCAACCTCAGAAGGCTTCATAGAAAAGCTATCAAGTACCGCTGGCGCACTATACGGCTATGTGCAAGTGTGCGCGGAACGAATGCGACGCACAGAAACGAAAGGCGTGATCGTCAATGTTATTTCGCACGATGATCATCTAAATTTTACCGGTGTTGAGAGTGTTACTTCCCTCGTTTCGGGTTTTACTCACAGTTGGGCAAAAGAGCTCACCCCTTTTAATATTCGCGTTGGTGGTGTGATTCCATCGGTATCACACCATCACGGACAGATAGACGCGACACATTGGGCTCAAGTGCAGGATGAACTCATTCGCAACGCTGAGTACATCGTGGCGAATGAGTATTTCAGTGGCAGAGTGGTGACCACCGAAATCTAACCGAACTCAAAAAATCAAACTGATAAAAAAAGCCCCGGTCTTTCGACTGGGGCTTTGATCTTTTTCCCGATTTTTTTAGGTTTCGTGCTAGCGAAAACCTACCTCATTCCTGAGTCTTACTTCTTGCTGACACTTAGTGACTAAGTATCAGACTTATTTTTTCGCTTTTGGCGCTACTTGGTCTGCTTTCTTCTTGATTACAGTCGTACCTTCGAAAGTTTCACCTTCAACGAAAGCTTTACCGTAGTAAGAAGCCAGTAGAACTTCTTTTAGCTCAGCGATTAGTGGGTAGCGTGGGTTCGCACCAGTACATTGGTCATCGAACGCTTCTACTGCTAGTTCATCAACTTTCGCTAGGAAGTCAGCTTCAGCAACACCTGCCGATTGGATAGACATTGGAATGTCTAGGTTGCCTTTTAGCTCATCCAACCATGCTAGTAGACGTTCAATCTTCTGAGCAGTGCGGTCACCAGCTTGGCTTAGGCCTAGGTGGTCAGCAACTTCAGCGTAACGACGACGTGCTTGTGGACGGTCGTATTGAGAGAACGCAGTTTGCTTAGTTGGGTTATCGTTCGCGTTGTAACGTACCACGTTAGAGATAAGTAGAGCGTTCGCCAAACCGTGTGGTAGGTGGAACTCTGCACCGATCTTGTGCGCCATAGAGTGACATACACCTAGGAACGCGTTCGCGAATGCGATACCAGCGATGGTCGCTGCGTTGTGTACTTTCTCACGAGCGATTGGGTCTTTTGCACCGTTCGCGTAGCTTGATGGTAGGTACTCTTTTAGCATCTTAAGAGCTTGTAGAGCTTGACCGTCTGAGTATTCGTTCGCAAGAACAGATACGTAAGCTTCTAGAGCGTGAGTCACTGCATCGTAACCACCGAATGCGGTTAGAGACTTAGGCATGTTCATCACTAGGTTCGCATCTACGATTGCCATTTGAGGAGTCAATTCGTAGTCTGCTAGTGGGTACTTAGCACCAGTCTTGTCGTCAGTAACAACCGCGAATGGGGTTACTTCTGAACCTGTACCTGAAGTGGTAGTGATACATACAAGCTCAGCTTTTTGACCCATTTTAGGGAACTTGTAGATACGTTTACGGATATCCATAAAGCGCATTGCAAGTTCTTCGAAGTGAGTTTCTGGGTGCTCGTACATTACCCACATGATCTTCGCAGCATCCATTGGTGAACCACCACCTAGCGCTAGAATCACATCAGGTTGGAAGCTTTGCATTGCTGCTGCGCCTTTCTCTACAACAGATAGCGTTGGGTCAGCTTCAACATCAAAGAATGTTTGAACTTCCATGCCTTGTGCTTTAAGCAATTGTACTACGTCATCTGCGTAACCGTTGTTGAATAGGAAACGGTCAGTAACTAGGAATGCGCGTTTCTTACCTTCTAGGTCGCTTAGTGCGATTGGAAGGCTACCACGACGGAAGTAGATTGACTTAGGTAGTTTGTGCCACAACATGTTTTCAGCTCGCTTCGCAACAGTTTTCTTGTTGATTAGGTGCTTAGGACCTACGTTCTCAGAGATAGAGTTACCACCCCATGAACCACAACCAAGAGTTAGAGATGGTGCAACGTTAAAGTTGTAAAGGTCACCGATACCACCGTGAGTAGTTGGGATGTTTACAAGGATACGTGCAGTCTTCATCTTGTCACCGAAGTAACGGATACGGTCTGCGTTTACGTCTTGGTTAGTGTATAGGCCAGATGTGTGACCGATACCACCGATTTCAACCATAGTTACCGCTTGAGCAACTGCGTCTTCGAAGTTGTCTGCGCGGAATAGACCTAGAGTTGGAGATAGTTTCTCGTGAGCAAATGCGTCATCGTATGACACTTTACCAAGACCTTCACCAACAAGAACTTTAGTGTCAGCTGGAACTTTAACGCCTGCCATTTCAGCGATTGCTGGCGCTGGCTGACCTACGATTTTCGCGTTTAGGTTACCGTCGATTAGCAGAACTTTACGAACTTTGTCCGCTTCAGCTTTGTTTAGAACGTAAGCTTTGTGAGAAGCAAAACGCGCTTTCACTTCGTCGTATACAGAGTCAACAACGATTGCAGCCTGCTCAGAAGCACATACTACGCCGTTGTCGAATGTTTTAGACATTAGGATAGACGCTACAGCACGTTTGATGTCTGCTGTTTCATCGATAACAACTGGAACGTTACCTGCACCTACACCGATTGCTGGTTTACCTGAAGAGTAAGCTGCTTTAACCATGCCTGGACCACCAGTTGCAAGGATAAGAGCGATACCATCGTGCTTCATAAGAGCGTTAGAAAGCTCAACTGAAGGTTGGTCGATCCAACCGATGATGTCTTTTGGTGCGCCTGCTGCAACTGCTGCGTCTAGTACTAGTTTCGCTGCGTCGTTAGTTGAGTTTTTCGCACGTGGGTGTGGTGAGAAGATAATACCATTACGAGTCTTCAGAGAGATTAGAGACTTGAAGATCGCTGTTGATGTTGGGTTAGTAGTTGGAACGATACCGCAGATGATACCTACAGGCTCAGCAATAGTCATTGTGCCTAGATTGTCGTCTTCTTCAAGAACACCACAAGTTTTCTCATCTTTGTATTTGTTGTAAATGAACTCAGATGCGAAGTGGTTCTTGATTACTTTATCTTCAACAATACCCATACCAGACTCAGCAACCGCTTGTTGTGCTAGCGGGATACGAGCTTGGTTAGCTGCTAAAGATGCTGCGCGGAAAATTTTATCTACTTGCTCTTGAGAGTAAGTAGCAAATTCAGCTTGAGCCGCTTTTACGCGTTCTACTAGAGCATCTAGTTCAGCCAAGTTAGTTACAGGCATAGGGAATCTCCTAAAATTAACAAATATTAAAAACTTTTTAGTAAGGCTACTTGTCTATCGTTTTTACTGTTTATCAGTAAGTTACTTAACAACCGACTTAGTAAATTGCTTTCAGGGCTGAGTATAATATTTCAGAGTATGAAAAAAATTGACTTGGATCAGATCCCACACTTTAAATACCCCGAAAGTGGTGCTTCAGCACAACGAAAACCGCTAATTCATTGATAAACAAATAAATTAAAAGCCACATTTGGTTGAGCAAAAAAGAAGCAAACGAACCAAAAGGTCAAATTAACAACAAAACCTTGTAAAAAAGTTTCATCATAAATCTACAAAATTACATAAAATTACATGTAGACGAGAAATTCTGTGCTACTGAGAGTATATCCAAATGGTTAACTCGCTAAAGAAGAGTGCTGGGTTTTTATCAAAAATGTGCGAATGTTAACGTTTATGTAAATTAATTGGATGCTTGCGAAGAATTATACACAACAAAGTGTGACAAATTATTTTACAACTCTTTCAATGATTAGTTTTTCTCAGCAATCAAACAGCTCACACGTTAGTTTTTTTCATTCGTGAAGTCGCGCAATATCGACTATATTTCGCCAACAATCTGTTCTCCTATCTTTCGTGTGGTTTCTCTAATGCAAACGTTCGAAGTCGCTATCTTTTTGCAGTTTTTCTTAGGCTTAGTGGCCGCAGTAAACCCTGTGGGCATCATGCCGGTATTTGTGTCGCTTACAGGCCACATGACACCGGAAGAAAAATACAAAACCGCACTAACCGCCAATGTCGCAGTTGCGATTATTCTGACCGTTTCATTGCTAGCGGGTCAGATGCTACTCGATATGTTTAGCATTTCTCTCGATTCCTTCCGCGTTGCCGGTGGTTTGCTACTACTTAGCATCGCCTTTTCGATGATGAGCGGTAAGTTGGGTGAAGATAAACAAAACAAACAAGAGCAATCGGAATACGTGAGTCGCGAACAAATTGGTGTTGTGCCTTTGGCAATGCCTTTAATGGCGGGTCCTGGTGCGATTAGCTCGACCATCGTTTATGGTTCTCGCTACCCAAGCATGTTCGATACCATGGGTATTGTGATCACCATTGTTGCCTTTAGCTTTTGCTCATGGCTGCTATTTCGCTCAGCGCCAATTATCGTTCGCTTTTTAGGACAAACAGGCATCAACGTGATCACCCGTATTATGGGTCTGATCTTGGGTGCACTCGGCATCGAGTTCATCGCCAATGGCCTGCGTAATCTCTTCCCCGGATTAGCCTGATTCCCGAAATAAAGGTATGATGTTGCAACGTTTCCACTATGTCGCAACATCATGTCACGCCAGTCACTCAAGCATCATCTATACGTTATAATTTTCGGTACGCACACGCCTGCAGGCAGAGCCTTTGATATTGGCTTGATTGTCGCGATTTTGACCTCGCTGCTGGTGCTTTTACTTGAATCTATCCCATCGATTCGCGCTCAGTGGGCCAGCGAACTCAAATATCTTGAGTATGGTTTTACCGCTCTATTTACGCTCGAGTATTTGCTGCGTTTATATTGCTCGCCAAAACCTGCCGCCTACGCACGCAGTTTTTATGGTGTGGTGGACTTACTGGCGATACTGCCGACCTATCTTGCCTTCTTGTTCCCTTCAGCGGCTTTTATGGGCGTAATTCGACTGCTGCGTGTGATGCGTATCTTCCGTATTCTGAAACTCGTTCGTTATTTGCAAGACTCAAACTTGCTGATGCGCTCCTTGCTGATGGCTCGAAGAAAAATACTGATATTTTTCAGTGCCGTGGCCATTTTGGTGACCATATTTGGCTCTCTGATCTACGTGATTGAAGGTCCGCACAATGGCTTTACCAGTATTCCAAAAAGTATCTACTGGGCCATTGTGACCATTACGACCGTGGGCTATGGTGACCTCGTGCCACAAACCGATTTAGGTAAAGCCATCGCGTCGCTGACAATGTTACTCGGTTACTCTATTTTGGCGGTGCCAACGGGGATCATTACCGCCGAACTCAACCAAGAGATGAACTCACACCGACAATTGGTCAAGTGCCCCAACTGCTCACGTGCTGGACATGAATCCGATGCACTATTTTGCAAACACTGCGGCAGTGAACTGGCGGATCCCGATAAACGTGTGGTTGCCGTACAAAGCACAGAATCCGACAAAAAATAAGCGCTCGTGTGAGCGCTTGATTGCCTTGTTGAATGAGCCGTAGCGGGTTCAACATCCGTCTGTGATGGTTTCCACTGCGAAGTCCGCCCCCGGTTCCATCGCTGCGGTGTATTTGACGTAGCAACGGCTCTCTTCGATGGCTTTATTGAAATCCACAATGTTGCCATCTGCCAACCATTGTGACTGCGTGATGATCCACCAATCGGGATCTGAGGCTGAGCCATTATTGTGTGCAGCCCAAACCCATTCACGTTCTAAATCATGGTACCCCGTGTCAATTTGTAAGAAGCTTTCCATTCCACCACGCGAGACACTCGGATAACCATATTGCACAATCCCGTAATTCGGCACGTGATAGGATTCAAGCTCTTCCATCCCTTCCACAGCGGTTTTTCCATACGCCATCTCAGCGGCATTCGTCACGGCGCCAGCTAAACCTTCGACGACGGAACGCCGTGCATCAGATTGTAAATTCAGGAATCTTGGCGCAGCGATCACCGCTAACACGGCGACAAGCACAATCACCACGATTAATTCTATTAGCGTAAAACCTCGAAATTTCTTATACATACAGAACACCACTCTCAAAACCCACGCTAAATTAGGTCATCAATGTCAACGAACTGTCATTGAACAAACAAAAAAAGCGCCAACAAGGCGCTTTTTAGAATGATGTCTCATATTTGAGTTATTGCTTCTCAGCAAGAATGATTCTTAGCGTACGACGCAAAGGTTCTGCCGCACCCCAAAGAAGCTGGTCACCCACGGTGAATGCGTTAAGGAAATCATCACCCATCGACATTTTGCGTAAACGGCCAACAGGAATTGAAAGCGTTCCTGTTACTTTAGCTGGCGTTAGCTCTTGCGCGGTAATGTCACGCTCGTTTGGAATCACTTTCACCCACTCATTGTCACTCGCAATGATCTCTTCGATTTCATCAAGAGGTACATTTTGCTTAAGCTTGATAGTCAGCGCTTGTGAATGACAACGCATTGCACCGATACGAACACAAGTGCCATCGATTGGAATTGGAGAGTTTTGTAAACCAAGGATCTTGTTCGCTTCTACGCCACCTTTCCATTCTTCTTTGCTTTGACCGTTTTCACGTTTCACGTCGATCCATGGAATCAATGAGCCAGCCAGAGGCGCACCAAAGTTGTCAACTGGGAACGAGCTGCTGCGCATCGTTTCCGCAACCTTACGATCGATATCAAGAATAGAGCTTGATGGGTTTGCCAGTTCTGAGCTTACTGCATCATTGATCACACCCATCTGAGAAATCAGTTCACGCATGTTCTGCGCGCCCGCACCAGAAGCCGCTTGGTAAGTCATCGCGCTCATCCACTCAACCATACCTTGTTTGTATAGTCCACCTAACGCCATCAACATTAGAGAAACGGTACAGTTACCACCAACAAAGGTGTTTGTGCCACTATGGATGCCTTGCTGAATTTGAGCTAGGTTAACTGGGTCAAGAGTGATAATCGAATCTGGAGCCATACGCAGCGTAGATGCCGCATCGATCCAGTAGCCTTTCCAACCCGCTTCGCGCAGTGCTGGGTATACCTTTTCTGTATAACCACCACCTTGACAAGTGATGACTGCGTCGAGCTGTTTCAACGCGTCAATATTGAATGCATCTTGTAGTAAACCAGCATCTTTACCAAAATTTGGCGCTGGAATACCAATTTGAGAGGTACTGAAAAAGACTGGTTCAATCAGATCAAAGTCTTTTTCTTCAACCATGCGCTGCATCAGCACCGAGCCAACCATGCCACGCCAACCAACTAAACCCACTCTCATCACATTAACTCTCCGTGTATTCAAATAACAAAATAAAGTTGCATTAATAGTTCTATTTTCTAGGCAAAATCTCAAGCACTAATTGACGAAAACGTCCAACTTTTTCGTTTTGATTTGTTAAGGTCGCAAAACTTTATGATTTAGCTTTGGTAAGAGCTCTGACCGAGCTGGATTTCCTAACCAGCCTCTGCATTCACATATGAAGCACATTTATTTCACATCACACAACACTTAAAACTAATTATTTTAAACTTTAGTAGTTTATTATTTCACAAAATACGTATTACACCGATCTACATCAAAACAAACGACTAAATAAATCGAATTATCCACTACGTTAATGTAATGTAAGCATCCTAAACATACGGGGGCGTAATCCCTCTAACGCTCCGACATTTATCAGAGGAATATATGAAGCAGGAAATTACTCGCTTACCAAGTCTTCCCCAAGTGCTTATTTCACTGGGATTGTTTTTACTTTTGGCTTTTTCGTTTACCGCGAAATTAGATCTACCTATTCAGCTAGCACTTTATATCGGCTGGTTCATTATTATGGTGTTGGGCTTACGTCTAGGTCATCAGTATAAAGACCTGGAAAAAGCGGCATTAAACGGAATTTCGAATGGTTTGGGTGCTGTTCTTATTCTATTAGCCGTTGGCGCATTGGTTGGTACCTGGATCTCCGGCGGTATCGTACCCACTATTATTTACTATGGTCTGAAGGCAATACATCCTTCTATCTTCCTTTTAGCCACTATGATCATTTGCTCCCTAACAGCTCTTGCAACAGGCACCTCTTGGGGCGCAGCAGGTACCGCAGGTATCGCAATGATGGGGATTGGCCAAGGTCTTGGCGTACCAGCACCGATCACAGCAGGTGCGGTACTATCAGGCTGTTACTTCGGTGACAAAATGTCTCCGCTTTCAGATTCAGTGATCCTTGCTTCTTCAATGTCGAACGTGGAAGTCATGGAGCACATCAAAGGCATGCTGCCGATCGCTCTGATCAGCTACATCATTACCGGCATTATGTTCACGGCATTTGGCTTCCATTACGCAGGTAATGTTGACATGAGCCAAGTAGAATCTGTGATTAAAGCGATGGATCAGCAGTTCTACATCACGCCTTACTCGTTTGTTCCCGTGATCATCGTATTGGCGCTGCTTGCCATGCGTATGCCTTCATTCCCTGTCATCAGCTTTGGCTCTCTACTGGGTATTATTTGGGCAGTCATGATCCAAGATGTGGATTTCCTAACCGCGTTCAATACTGCTTGGGCACCGTTTGCGATTTCTTCAGGCGTCGATTTCATTGATTCCATCCTAAACCGTGGTGGCATGTCCTCCATGTTGGGCTCAGTTGCTGTTATTGTGTTTGGTCTTGGTTTTGGTGGTCTGCTGGATAAAGTTGGCGTGCTAGAAACCATCGCGAAACTGTTTGAACGCCGCGTGCAAAATGCCGGTTCTCTCGCAACCAGCACGATTGGTACAGCGTTTATGGGTAACGTGTTCGGTTCAGCGATGTACGTTTCTCTTATCCTAACGCCAAAGATTTGTGCGAAAAACTACGACCGCCTAGGTTACAAACGTAAGAACCTGTCACGAAATGCCGAGTTCGGCGGCACGCTAACATCCGGTATGGTGCCTTGGAGTGACAACGGTATTTACATGGCGAGTATTCTTGGTGTCGCTACCCTGTCGTATGCACCGTTCATGTGGTTGAGCTTTGTTTGTATCGCAGTGACGATTTTCACCTCCTACATGGGTTGGTTTGTCGACAAGTGCGAGCCAACCGCGCAAGCGAGCGAAGACGAAACACTGGCAGAGACAAGACAACAAACCGCTTGATCTTCAGCACTCAATAAAAAAGCGTAGCCCTCGAGCTACGCTTTTTTGTTTCTCAGCGGCACTCGTTGTGCCAACATTCTGCCCTTTGGCTAATTGCTCTTTCTTTGTGCTCTCTTTCCGAGTGCGTAACCTAAGCCAAGCGGGGCAAAGAAAATCACAGCGATAAACAGAACAAAGTAAATAATCACGCTTTTGATCAGCTCAACCAACTTATCCATCGCCAGCGCGACCACATCTTGTGAGAGCTTATCCATATCTTGAGTAAAGCTCACTCGCTCTTGCGTCACCATCTTATTTAGCGCTTCTCTTTCACGCTCTATCATCGCAAACAGCTCACCCCTCTCGCGTGCAACCATGGCTTCCAATGCCGCCCTTTGTTCATCGAGTTTACTCATCTGACGCGAGGTTTTTTGGTCAATATCAACCACCAGCGGCTGCAACTCTATGGCCATCTGCTCCGCCAAGTTCTTCATGTATTCTGGGTTATTCTTCACGAAATCTTGAAAGGCCTCAGAAGTGGCCTTCATGGAGGCCAAGGTTTGTGACAAATCTTCGCCACTGATGTGGCTGTTAAGTGCAATAAGCTCCGCTTTCCAACTCATGATCTTCGGCGTTTGCTCTGAAATCAAACTGAGGCGATCAGAGACATCGCCTAAAGCTTCCGGCATAGTGCCTAGCGTGGTTATCGCCTCATCTTCATTAATATCATTGGCTTTTAGCCAAGCGCGGTAAGCCGGCGTGGGATTAAATTTGAGATCGGTAAATGGATGTTGTGTGGCAAACTCGCGAACAAATTGCTGGCTGCTCTTGTACGAACTGTTCTTCAATAGATCACTCGCCAACTGTTCCACTTGTGTCAGTAAGGCCTGTGATGCATCTGAGGCGAGAGCCAATTCAAACTGCTCGCGACCCGGCCCTTGAGAAAAATAGTCTGCCATCTGCTGAGTAAAAACCCAACTGTCGATCAGCGCCGCAGTGGGTGAAACCTGATACGCAGCCCGTGCTAGACCTTCCTCTGCATTGATTTTCCACAACAAAATATAGGACTGGTGCAGCGTATCCGTCGCAGGATAGCGGCTTTTAAGCGTATCCGCCGTTTGCTCGACTTGGGTAAAAAATTGCAATGCGTATTCACGCGTATGTAAACGAGTATTCAGCTCTTGCTGAGTCAACGGGGTGACTTGACTATCCAGCTTCACCTCTAATAACGAGCATCCCGACAAACTCATTAGCGCCAAAATAGGCAAACAAAAACTTTTGTAAAAAGCGACCATCGTTGAGCGAGTCATTGCTATAACCACGACAAAAAGAAAAGGACAACGAATATAACCAGTATAAGTCAGAGAAATATCAGCGTCTTATGATGAGATGATAATCTCGCGATTGAGAATGCGGTGCGCGTAAGCCACCGTTTTATCAATGCACTCTTTCAATTGCTGCAATTGTTGCTCTGTCGGTTCATGACCATGCTTCATGCTGGATTCAACCTCCATCGCCACTTTACGTAAAGCATCTGCACCAAGGCTGGCGGCAACCCCTTTCAGGCTGTGAACGATGCGCTGTGCGGTTTCGGGATCATCGCGATAGGTTGCAACAAAATTGCTGTGCTCATCCGCATGATCTTGGACAAACACGCTCAATAACATCTGCACCGATTCTTCATCTCCAGATAAAGAGTCCATCATCAGATCGATTTTAATCGGCGGCAGTTCTTCACTCCCTTGCGATACTGCCGTGGTGGACATGGAACGGTTTCTGTCTATCTCTGTTCTCTGCTCAAGCAGAGCGGTGTCACTTTGACGGCTTGATTGCTCCGGCCTCTCCTCGGTTTGCACTGCTTCGGATGACAAGCGTTCTTTCAAGGTTTCTGTCGGTACGTGCAACACCTCATTTTCTGCCGATTGTTGCGGCGACTTCACTAACGTATTGCCCCAGTACAGTAACCACAACAAACCGAGAAAACAGAGCCCACTCACCGCAATCACAATCACGATGGATTGCAAAACAATATGGTGATACTGCTCTTCTAACCAAGATTGCTGGGCGTAGACTTCATGGGTACTGACTTGATTGACCAGATGATTCACTTCGGCATTTTGCCCAAGTACCACCGCCGATTGGGCCAACAACTTTTGTAGCGGCACACGTTGCGCTTCTTCAAGTTCATTCGATAACAACACTAAATTATCGATATCTTTGAATACTGGGCTTAAGCGCGTGCTGTTGCTTAACGTAGCCTCGGAAATATACGAGCCGAGTAAAGCAAAGGAGAGAATGGAATCCGCATGCGTTTGTTGAAGACGTTGGCGACGCACCTCAGCGACCAAGTCTGACAAGCGGCTGTCGATTTGCAAAATGGTTTTTACACTATCTATGTAGCGATCGGTGACGTGCAAAAACTGAGTAATATCCGGGGCAAAAAACGAGTGTACATAGGTTGCTTCGAGCTGAATACGCAACGCATAAATCAATTGCACATTCAGCGAAATTTCATCTAACTTTTGGATTCTTTGTTCACGCTTGTAAGAAAATGCCGCGTGCACTTCTTCAATTTTGTTCCCAACTTCCTCTACGGCATCGACCGCAGCACGCATGTTGGTGATTTGCATCCAAACAAACGCGACAGAGCACAACCACACCAAGGCAAGACCCAAAGAATAGCGAAATACCCATTTATTACTCAATCGAACCATGCTCCATCCTTGCACAGAGATTCCAAGTTGCTTTCATAAGCTTATAACACAATCCGCTAGGGTAATGTGAAGTCACAAAAAAAGAGAGCATCTCGCTCTCTTTCTTCATTTGTATTATCGATTTCGCGTCAGTTGGTCACGCAGATTTGGCGGCGTGCCTTTGATCGTCAGCGTATCGGTCTCTGGATCGTAGAAAATGCGCTCTCCCAGCAGCAAACTATCGAAGCTCACGTTGAGACCACCACCAGCCCCTACATACTTCGTTAACTTGCGTACTAAACCACGATCGGCAGGAAAACTCTCTTCCAAGCCATAGCCTTGTTCTTGGGTAAATTCTAAGAAGCTCGCGCCAGATGGGCTTGGTGGTAACTCGCCAGAAAGCTCGCGAATTTCCACTTCTTCGCCTGCTTTGATTTGGCCATTACAGTATTCATAGACTTGCTTCTTGTACTCGTTGACTTCTTGTTTTTCCAACTTTGCATCGGTACAGAAATCATCGAGCGCTTGCATCAACACTTGGTTTTGCTGCTTGCTGTCTAGGCCCACTTCCGCTTGCAAGAAATCGAGGAAGAAATCCGCCACTTTACGGCCAACTCGGCCCTTAATGTAAGAGAGATAACGGTTGGAATCTTTATCTGCTTCGTACACCGATAAATCAATACGCGCAGCGATGTCCATCTTATTGATGTCCAAATAATCGGTCGCGCTGATGTCCAACCCTTCTGTCACTTTCAAACTTTGATTAAGCGGCAATATACCCACGAACAAATAATCGGTCGCTAGGCTTTGGTACTCCGCAAACACAAGAATACCTTCGTCCGCAAACGGGTATTTTGCTAACTCTTCTTTCAGTCTTACGGCGCATTTTTGTGAGAAATCATAAAAATCCAGTTCGCCACGTTGTAATTCATTGAGCCAAATCTGAAATTCGCTGTCAGATTGGAAACACCCAAAGCCTTTTCCTGCTTTGGAATGAAACACGCGATGCAGCTCAGCGACCAGATTTTCTGTAGAAGAATCATTGACCAGGGACTCAGAACGGTAGTTTACCATTAGCTCATCCTGATCATTTTTACTAAGCTGATGCAGAATAACGTTTGAAAGATGCAGACTCATAGTATTTTATCTTGCTTCAAGGTTTTAGTTGCGAGGCATTGTAGGTTATCATAGGCCGCTTTTACTATCATTATTAGAGTTTTTATGCCGATTACATCGAAATACACAGACGAACAAGTAGAATCCATTCTTACTGAGATTGGAGCGGTGCTTGATAAGCACGGTGCAACACCAGAATTATCACTGATGATTGCCGGAAACATCGCAACAAACGTTCTTAATCAACAAGTTGCTGCTTCTCAACGTAAGCTAATTGCTGAAAAGTTTGCACAGGCACTGATCTCTTCTTTACAAGAACCAAAAACTCACTAATAACGGATAACAGAATCAGACATGGTTGACAGCGGAAACTCATACGGCGAGCGCGTATCCAGATTAGTTGGATGGGGTCACTGGTTCGCATTTTTCAATATCATTGCTGCGATGTTGATTGGTACGCGTTATATCACCCAGTCCCCTTGGCCAGAAACGCTACTCGGGCAATTTTATCTGGTTGTCTCTTGGGTTGGTCATTTTGGCTTTTTGGTGTTTGCCTTATACCTGCTGATTCTGTTTCCTTTAACTTTTTTATTGCCATCGCAGCGGTTATTCCGTTTAACTTCTGTGGTTTTTGCGACCACAGGATTGACGGTGCTGCTGATCGATACACAAGCGTATCAGAGCATCAACCTACACCTAACCCCCGTGGTTTGGGAGTTGCTGTTTAGCGATGACAAATCCGCTCTCAGCGCCGATCTCCAGCATCTGTTTATTGTGCTTCCGCTGATCTTTTTCCTGCAACTTGGTTTGTCGGAATGGGTGTGGAAGAAACAACGTAAACTCGCACACAAACATATTGGCCGCCCATTAGCCGCCGTCTTCTTTGTCTGCTTTATTGTTAGTCATCTGATCTACATGTGGTCCGATGCTTATTTCTATAATCCCGTGACTAGCCAAAGAGCCAACTTCCCGTTGTCTTACCCAATGACAGCGAAAAGCTTTATGGAAAAACATGGTCTACTGGATCGTGATGAATACTTAAAACGTTTGGAAGCGAACGAAAACAACGTCGAGTTGGTGCGTTACCCATTAGACCAGCTAACGTTTAACCGTCGTGGTAACAACCTCAATGTACTGATGATCAGCGTAAACAATTTACGCAGCGATCGTCTTTCGGCAGAACAAATGCCAAATATGTTTGAGTTTGCCTCTAACAACCAATGGTTTACCAACCACTACAGCTCAAGTAACGATGGCTATGGCATTTTTGGCCTTTTCTATGGCCTGCCGACCAGCTACGCCAGCAGCATTAAAGCACAAGGCACCGCGCCCATTTTCTTGAAAGTCCTCCAAGATCAGGGCTATCAATTTGGTTTGTTTAGCGGAAATGGCTTTAACGAGCCTTTGTATAGTGAAGTTATCTTCCGTAATCAGCATTTAGCGACGCAGATCGAAGCAGAGAAAAACGCGCAACAAGCGGTGACTCATTCCGATGCAAACGCGGTCGATGCGTGGAACGAATGGGTAGTAAACCAAGCAAAATCGCCTTGGTTCAGCTACATCGAAGTCACTGAACTCGATAATATTGAAACCGCTTCGCTGCCAACCACCGCCAACGCGAGCGATAAATTCAAGCAAGCTTATGATGTCGCAGTGCGACAAGCCGACAGCACGCTACAACGTATTTTTGCGACCCTAGATGAACAGCAGTTAAGCGATAACACCGTGGTGATTATCACCTCAAATCACGGCAGCGAGTTTAACGAAACCCAAACCAACAGCTGGGGCGCAAACAGTAACTACAGTCGTTACCAGTTACAGGTACCTATGGTGATTCATTGGCCAGGAAAGCTGCCTGCGCAATTTGGCCAAAGTACCAGTCATTTGGATCTCTCCGTTACCCTACTTCAAGACCTGATGGGTGTGGCGTCGAATCCGGCTGATTTCAGCTCTGGGCGAAATCTGTTTGATGAAAGTAAACGCCGCTGGATCCTCGCAGGTGATACGAGAGAAATCGCGCTGATCACACCAAATCAAACCACGGTGATCGATAAATTCGGTAATTTCAAACTGTACGATAACCACTATCAGAGAGTTCGCGACGACAGCCCGAAACTGCCAGTATTGATGCAAGGGCTCACTGAGTTACAGCGCTTTTACGCTAAAAGCAACTAAGCCGCTATTTGTTGGTGATTTTCTATTCACTTAGTATTCATAGGGCTTTACAAACGAATTACGGGCTTATATATTTACCCGCACTGGAGAGATGGCTGAGTGGTTGAAAGCACCGGTCTTGAAAACCGGCGTACGTTAATAGCGTACCTAGGGTTCAAATCCCTATCTCTCCGCCACTTTAGTAAAAGGGCCACTAAGACATTAGTGGCCCTTTTCGTTTCTATCGTATCCAGGTTCGTTATCTCTCCGCTTCCCAAGTAATTCCATACACTGTTTCTCGTGCAAATCAGCAAAGGGATTTATTCTGCTCAATCTTGAGTGTGTCGCTTCACGCATCACACTCGCCATCATGAAACATCGCTGTTTTTATGCACAACTTTCGTTAATCTTCTGTCAAATTCTCATCAATAAATTTGCACCGAAGTGAAATTAGGCGCAGACTTTTCTGCCGAAATCCATAGATTAAGAGGCGCTCATGAGACGAGCTGAAAAACAATTTGCGGTGATTGGCTTAGGTCGTTTTGGTCTGGCGGTGTGTCAGGAGTTGACCAATTCCGGTGCTCAAGTGCTGGCCATCGACGTTAATGAAGAACGCGTCAAGTTAGCTGCAAGTTTTGTCACTCAAGCTCTAGTGGCCAACTGTACACATGAAGAGACCATGGCAGAGCTGAAATTAGATGACTACGACATGGTGATGGTCGCCATTGGTGCGGATATGAACTCCAGCATTTTAGCCACTCTGATTGCCAAAGAAGCGGGGGTCAAATCAGTTTGGGTTAAAGCCAACGACAAGTTCCAAGCTCGAGTTTTGCAAAAAATCGGCGCAGACCACATCATCATGCCAGAGCGCGATATGGGGATCCGCGTGGCAAGGAAGATGCTCGACAAACGCGTTCTTGAATTTCATCCACTTGGCAGCGGCTTGGCCATGACTGAATTTGTGGTGGGGTCACGCTTAATGGGCAAAACCCTCGGAGAGTTGGCTTTGTGCAAAGTTCCTGGCGTGCAGGTACTTGGGTTTAAACGTGGCCCCGAACTGGTCAAAGCCCCAGAGTTAGATGTCGAACTCGAAATTGGTGACATGATCATTTTGGTTGGCCCACAAGACGCATTGGCAAACAAACTCAGTTCACTATGAATCCATTTTTTTCTAACAACGGCTTGTTTTACCTCGCCGATAAAGCATCGAAACAAAGCAAAGGGAATGAGCCTCGCATCATTCTGCTTAGCTTTTTGGCGGTACTATTACCCTCCGCAATCCTGCTGACATTGCCCGTTTTTTCTGTCTCGGGCTTGTCGATAACCGATGCGCTTTTTACCGCAACTTCCGCCATTAGTGTGACTGGACTTGGTGTGGTGGATACCGGTCAACACTTCACCTTAGCGGGAAAAATCTTGCTGATGCTGCTGATGCAAATCGGTGGTTTGGGGCAAATGACACTTTCTGCCGTGCTACTTTATATGTTTGGTGTGAAACTGAGTCTTCGCCAGCAAGCTTTGGCCAAGGAGGCACTTGGGCAAGATCGACAAGTGAATCTGCGTCGATTGGTTAAAAAAATCGTCGTCTTCGCTTTTGTCGCAGAGTTGATCGGTTTTGTGTTATTGGCGTTTCGTTGGGTGCCGGAAATGGGCTGGCAAAGCGGGCTGTTTTATGCCCTTTTCCACGCCATTTCTGCCTTTAACAATGCCGGCTTTGCACTCTTTTCTGACAGCATGATGAGCTTCGTTGACGATCCTCTGGTCATTTTCACCCTCGCAGGGCTGTTTATTTTCGGTGGCTTGGGGTTCACTGTGGTGGGGGATGTGTGGATGAACTGGCGACGCGGTTTTCACTTCCTGCATTTGCACACCAAAATCATGTTAGTCGCCACTCCTGCACTGCTCATTATTGGTACGCTCTTGTTCTTCGTCTTAGAGCAGCACAATGCCAGTACGATGGGCGAGTTAAGCACTTCTGGGCAGTGGCTTGCCGCCTTTTTCCAATCCGCCAGCGCGCGAACTGCGGGATTCAACAGTGTCGACCTCGCCCAGTTCACGCAACCAGCCCTACTGGTGATGATCGTGTTGATGCTAATTGGTGCAGGTTCAACCTCTACAGGTGGCGGGATCAAAGTCTCTACCTTCGCCGTTGCGTTTATGGCGACCTGGGCATTTTTGCGTCAAAAGAAACATGTGGTGATGTTTCAGCGCACCGTGAACTGGCCAACTGTGACCAAATCTCTCGCAATCATTGTGGTCAGCGGCGCAATTCTTACCACGGCGATGTTCTTACTCATGATCACCGAGCAAGCTCAGTTTGACAAAGTGATGTTTGAAACCATCTCTGCATTTGCCACGGTCGGTTTAACGGCAGGCTTAACCGCTGAGCTTTCGGAACCGGGCAAATACATCATGATCGTGGTGATGATCATCGGACGAATTGGGCCACTAACGCTGGCTTACATGCTGGCAAGGCCGGAACCCACCCTGATCAAATACCCTGAAGATACCGTATTGACGGGCTAACAAAGCACGCACAACATCTCATTTTAGAAACGGTGTTTTGAAAAATGACTGGTGTTCGCTTTCGCGAGCAGTAAAATCGTCGCAAGCCAGTAAAAACTGGTTTGCGACTTTTATTTTCTTTTTGGGGGTAATCACCGTGTTTGTCGGTAAAACAACAGAGCTCGCCTTTACATCTTGTCTCTCTTCTAATCTCAAGCAAATCATTGCGCAGGTGTTAGCTAAACTGGCTGAGCCAATTGAAGATGGGCGTCATGAGTTGGACGGCGACAATGCGTTCTTTCTGGTCATGAGTGACCATACTCAGCCGCTCACGTTAAGAAAATCAGAATGCCACCAGCGCTACCTCGACGTACAAATTCTGTTAAGCGGGAAAGAGACGTTCGGCTACAGCTTGCAACCTTTTGAAGCGTTGGATGAAGATTATCTCGCAGAGCGAGACTTGGCATTTAGTCACCATGTTGTGGATGAAAAGTTTGTGACACTCGGCGAAAACGAGTTCATTATTTTCCCACCAGGGCAGCCTCATCGTCCTCTTATCGCGCCAGAAGGCGAAGGCTCACCCGTGCGTAAAGTGGTGATTAAAGTGGATGGCGCAACGCTTTAACCTCACTTAAGATCAGTATGATAAAACGATGCGCCACTCGCTTGGGCCGCATCGTTTATCCATCTAATATCGTGAGCTTTACTGGATTTAAACCTCACACAACTTGCATGCCTGCCGTGCCACTTCCAAACTATCTGAAGAATCCATTTTTGGGCTTGGTCCGTTGCGAACATTTATCCATAAAGCATTGACGTATTGTTCTGTGATGTTGCTCTGCGCATGTACATCACTCGAAAATCACTCACCATTCGACAAGCAACCAAGCTACCAACTGGGCTACCAAGCAGACTCTCGCCTATCGGCCTATCTTAACCATCATCCTCAAGACAGAGAAAACTTAACCGCTTTTTTCCCTCTGGACAAAGGACATGATGCGCTCCTCGCGAGATTGGCGTTGATCGAGGCGGCCGATAAAACGCTCGATTTGCAATACTACATCTTCCGCGATGACGAAACCGGACAATTACTGACATGGCGTTTATTTGAAGCAGCCCAACGAGGGGTTCGAGTTAGAATTCTCCTCGATGATATGCAGAAAAGAAACGATAACGGATTGGCTCGATTAAGCGCTCATCCCAACATTCAGATTCGCTTGTTTAACCCACATCAATATCGAACGGCACGCACGCTTGCAATGGCCAGCGATTTTTCACGACTAAATCGGCGCATGCACAATAAGTCCCTCACCGCAGACAGCGTGGTGGCCATTGTTGGGGGCCGTAACATCGGTAACGAGTATTTTTCGGTTAACTCCCCTGTCGAATTTGGGGATTTTGATTTGATGCTTTATGGCAACAGTGTTGAACAGACTGCCGAGCAATTTGATTTGTATTGGAACAGTCTCCATGCCGTGCCAATTGAGTGGCTCACCGACAACCCCATCTCGGTTACCGAAGCGGAACTGCAAACTTGGCTAAAGGAAGCCCAGCTAGAACAAAAGTTTACTCAAGGACAATACGACTTTACTCAGTTGCAACTGTACGAACAGTTTACCGACAAGAGTTTAGTTTGGTATTGGGGTAAAGGGCAGGTTTGGTATGATCTGCCTGACAAAGTAGACACGCAAGCACCACAATTGGCAGACAACCTCGCTTCGCTTTTAAGAACCGTGAAGGATTCCCTCGTCCTTATCTCGCCCTATTTCGTTCCAACGGAACGAGGCACACAAGCCTTGGTAGAAGCGGCTCAACGCGGCGTCGACATCACCATTGTCACCAACAGCTTGGCCTCAAATGACGTCTTTGCCGTGCACGGTTGGTACGCCAAGTATCGACAAGATCTTGTTGAAGCGGGCATTCAGTTATGGGAAACCAAAGCCAGCGCAAAAATCGACAGCAAATGGAGTTTCACCGGAAGCAGTCGCTCAAGCCTGCATGCCAAAGTGCTGTTAATCGACCACCGATTGCTGTTTGCCGGCTCCATGAACTGGGATCCTCGTTCGGCTTTGCTCAACACCGAAATGGCAGCGGTGATCGAACATCCTGATTATGTTCAAGCATCAGAAGACAAATTGCCCATGGGTTTAAAAACCAATGCCTATCAGGTGCGAATGAAAAAAGGTCAAGTGGCTTGGTTTGATCACCAATCTCAAGCCTGGTTTGATTCAGAACCCGAAGCCACGGTATGGCGGAAAATCGGCGCTTGGTTTGCTGGTATTTTACCTATTGAAGAGCAACTTTAGACCTAACAAGCAATGCTGCCCCTTTACAGTTCGCGGCTCTCCATGGCGCGGCTTGATACAACGCGATTTTTGCCACTCTTTTTGCCTTGATACATTGCAGCGTCGGCTTGGCGAATAACCTGATGAAACGAGAGTGCACCAAGATTGCACGCGACTCCGAAACTTGCGGTGAAGTGGTAAGCACCCAGCGCACCCTTCGATTCATTGAACTCATATTGAATACCAGCAGCCAGATCGTAGGCGCGTTTGACATCAAAGTTCGGCAGTAAGATCAGGAACTCCTCCCCTCCCCACCTTGCGCAATAACCATGCTGCCCAATGACTCTGCGAGTAATCTCAGCAATTCTCACTAAAACTTCGTCTCCGACGTGATGCCCATATTGATCATTGATGGTCTTGAAATCATCGATATCAAACAAAATCAGGGCAAAGTTTCCTGACACTTTCCCCGCCATATCGGCAAGATAGCGACGGTTGACCAACCCCGTCAGTGCATCGGTGGTCGCCATTCTTTTAAGTTGTTCATTTTGTTCGATCAATGCGCGCTGCAATGTCACCAACCCCGCATGAGTGCGAACTCTGGCCAACACTTCCATCACTTCGAAAGGCTTTTGAATATAATCGACGCCACCGATCTGAAATGCGCGCACTTTATCTTGAACATGATCTAAGGCGCTGAGAAAGATCACCGGGATATCTTGTGTCGAGGGATCCTTTTTTAGCTGTCGACACAGCTCATAGCCATCCACCTCTGGCATCATGATATCGAGTAATATCAAGTCAGGTTTCTTTTTTTGGCACATGCGTAATGCACTCTTGGCACTCAAAGCACCTTTCACCAAATAGCCTTCGTTTTGCAGCAACTGACTTAAAAGCTTGACGTTATCAACGGTATCATCGACAACCAGAATTTCCGTATTCGATGGTTCTACTTTCATCTGCTTTCATTGCGACGCTTTTCCCGCAATGCCCTTTTTTATTCTTGAAATAACTCGTAAAGCTCATCAAATTGATAGTTCTCTACCAAGCTGTTTAGACGAGTGCGAACCTCACTGCTCGCTATCGTTTGTTCGAACAAGTAATAGAGCTCCTGCTGTTGCCCTTGCTCTATCGCTTCAACAATATCTTGAGTCGACTCGTTGGTTAAATCATCCAAAAAGCTCAGATCCAAGTCATCGAATGATATGTTCTCTGCCTCGTCTTGCCCCTGCTCATAGTCATAATCGAGATCGAGATGCTTCTTCATCATGTAAAACAAATCTTGCGGCATAAACGGCTTACGCGCAAAATCATCCATACCTGATGCTAACATCTCTTCTATCTCGTCATTAAAGACACTGGCGGTCAGGGCAACAATTTTTACCTGGCTGTTCTCTGAGGCGGCGCGGATTTCTTTGGTTGCTTGCAAGCCATCTTTTTTCGGCATGCGGCGATCCATCCAAATAAAATCCGGGCTCCAGCTCTTATGCAGAGCAACCGCTTCTTCGCCGTCTCTGGCCAGTTTGACGGTAAAGCCCGCTTCCTGCAAAAGCGTGGCAAGCAGCGTCTGGTTGTCCAGCTGATCTTCTGCGATCAAAATCTTAGGACTGAATGAGCCACTTTTTAACCCTAAGACTCGGGGCAAATTCGCAGGCTTGTTCTCGACCAAATGCTCACTGGTTTCCATCACAAGACTGAATGAGAAAGTAGAGCCTCGATGAAGTTCACTTTTGAGCACCAACTGGCCTCCCATCAGTTCGACAAACTGCTTACTGATGCTCAATCCCAGCCCTGTGCCATTTTGTGTAATATCAGAGTCCAATTGCTCAAAAGGTTGGAAGACGCGTCCTTGGTTTTCTTCACTAATACCAATGCCCGTATCACTCACTTCAAACGTTACTTTGTGCTGGCCATTTTGCAAAGCTTCGCTGGCGATGTTTAAACGAACATTGCCTCGATATGTAAATTTAATCGCATTTCCCAGCAAGTTGATCAGCACTTGTCGCGTTTTCACGACATCACCTAATACAAAATGCGGCACTGAATCCTCAACGCGGCAGTGCAATGTCAGTTGCTTTTGCATTGCCTTCATCTGCATGAGGTCATTAATCTCTTCAGAAACTTCTCGGAAGTTAAACCACTTGCACTCTACCACACTATGCCCAGCGTCGATCTTTGACATGTCCAACACATCATTGATCAGCGATAACAGGTGCTCACCAGAACGGTTAATGATATCGAGATATTCGTGATGTTTTGCAGTTAAGCGTTGGTCGCACTTCATCAACTGCGTATAGCCCAACACGGCATTCAACGGTGTGCGAAGCTCATGACTCATGTTAGCCAAAAAGATCGATTTTGCGCGGTTTGCCACTTCCGCTTTGTCTTTGGTTTCAGAAAGGCTCTGTTGCAGGCGCTTGAGTTTATCGATATCAACATGGATGCCGTTCATGCGCACAGGGACACCATCTTGATCGCGCTCGAACACTCGCCCAAGATCTAAAATCCATTTCCACTGACCATCACCGCAACGTACACGAAATTCGGCATGGTAGAGTTCCGTCTCACCGTCTAAATGGGCTTGAATCTTATCTGTGGTTTCAGCCACGTCATCGGGATGAACGATTTCAGACCATTTTTCGATGCCATTGATGATCTCAGAAAACAGAGCATCGTCAGAAAACAAATGATCGGGATCGAGTTTTTTCTGTATCGCCCACGTTTTATTGCCAATGATACAGCCCGTTGACGGATTAAAATCCCAAATGCCCAAATTCGCGCCCTGGGCAGCGAAGTCGAGCCGTTCAATATCACGACGTAAGCGCGCATTTTCGTCTCTGAGCGCATCATCACAAACGGCTTCTTGTAACCATAAATAGAAGCCACCTTGCGTTCTTGGGCTCGCAGAAAGCGTCCAATGCGTCGCGCGGGCAGACATGATGCTGAGTGGCGGGGATTGAGCAGAAAGCTGCTTTACCCATTCATGAAAGGTTCGACTGGAGTGAGCGCACGTGAGTGCTTCCCCTACCATCAAGGGTTGAAGCCAAAGCTCGCAAGACTGTGCTTGCTGGTTATACGCTTCAATCCATCCCTCGTGGGTGATTGAAAGCCAACCAATGGGCAGCGTTTCGGGACAAATCGTTACCATTGCCATTCCCTTGCTCAATGCCCTTCGAGGACATTGTCCTTTGATTGCTTGCTCTTGTTAACGAGGACTAAGAAAACCTAACGCCCACCTTCGAAGTAAGGCCATATCCACTCGTTATTGTGCAAAACATCATCATACTAAACATATGAGCGTACGCTTATTTAATTAATTCAAATTTATAGTGAAAGTTGATGCATAGCACACTTTGTCAAAACAACGTTTTCGAGCAAAAATCTTGGCACGAATATGCATCAATCTCGTGTCGAACGATACACATCGTACGCCGCGTGGAGCAGTTGCAAATGCAGCGGCACCAGCGATTCATGATCCGTTCGATATCCACCACCCACCACCGCTGCAACCGGGATAGCATTGGCTTTCGCCTGCCCAAAGAGAAAGACGTCACGTTGATACAAAGCGTCTGTGGATACATTGAGATAGCCCAATTCATCGTCGACATGAATGTCGACACCGGCATCGTAGATAATGAGATCCGGTTGATGGAGACGTATCGCCATCGGAACCACCTCTTTAAACGCCGCAAGAAACGCATCATCACCACACTCTCTTGGTAAACCAATATCGAGATCAGAATCCGGCTTGCGGGCAGGGAAGTTCTTATCGCAATGGAAAGAAAGCGTCACAATGTCGTCGCGCCGTTGGCATAAAGTGGCCGTCCCATCGCCATGATGCACATCACTATCGATGATCAACACTTTGTCGACGGAAGCATGTTCCAATGCTTTGTGTGCAGCCATCACAAGATCGTTGAACAAGCAAAAACCGCTGCCATAGTCGAAATGGGCATGGTGATACCCGCCACTAAGATGAATCGCAACGCCATGTTGTAAGGCTTTTTCCGCTGTCAGCACGGTTCCGGCGGTCGAGGTTAACGTACGTTCAATCAGTTGTTCGCTCCAAGGAAAACCGATTCTGCGCATTTTCGCTGCAGGTAATAAGCCAGTCGTCAGCAGCTCCACGTATTCTTGTTGGTGAACTTGTTTGATGGCTTCAATCGACAACGCTTCAGGCTGATAAAAAGCAAATGCCCGCTGCCACTCGAGATGCTGTTGCTGATATCGACACACCGCTTGATAGAGATGGTGATATTTCATGATCGGGTAACGATGCCCCTCTGGCAGGGGCAACTGAGAGTAGATTGGGTGATAAATCAGAGGAATGCTCATCATGGGGTTTAAGCCGACTTGTTGGTTCTGTTTTTGGTCGCGGTTGACGCCGTTTTCTTGCTGGTACTGGCGCGTCTCTTGCGCTTAAACGCTGGGCGCTCCACTGGTGGTAGTTGACGCAGCGAACTCGGCACGGGCGATGTCTTGACCTGCTGCATTAATTCCGAAATACGCTGTTGCAAGGCTGCCATAAAGGGCTGGTAGGCTTGATTGCGTTCAGCCATGCCCTGCAACTGGTGCTCCCAGTGGGCCGTCATGTCCGGATAGGTTGATTCTTGTGGCAACGCATGGATCAACCCTCTCCCTGCCGGGGTGCTAAGAATGGCTTTGCCTTGCCGAGAGAGTAACTGACGTTTAAACAGAGTATCGAGTATGCCCGCTCTGGTCGCTTCCGTACCTAATCCGTCGGTCTCTCTTAAGATTTTTTTCAGTTCTTTATCACTGACGTAACGTGCAATTCCCGTCATCGCCTGCAATAAGGTCGCTTCGGTAAAGTGCTTTGGCGGCTCGGTTTTACAGTCTTTGATTACCCCTTCTCGGCAGGTGAGCTCCGTGCCTTTCACAAGGGGTGGTACGGTATCTGCCCCATCCTCTTCTTTTTCTGTTGCTCCCGTGAGTGCTTTCCAACCAGCGAACGTCAATTGGCGACCTTTCGCAATAAAGACACCACCAGCAATCTCAAACACCAATTTTGCTTCAGCGTATGTGGCTGCGGGATAGAACTGCATCAAATACTGTCTGGCGATCAATTGATAGATCTTCATTTCGTAGCCAGACAGCGCGTTAACACTAGCTTGTTTCGGCGTGGGGATAATCGCATGGTGGGCTTCAACTTTGCTGTCGTTCCACGCTTTCGATTTTAGAGAAAGGTCAGCGCCACTCACCGCATCGGCCAGCTCTTTCGCATTATTGGCAATGGCTTGGCTGACACTGGCGGCCTGCGCATAGTGCTCTTTAGGCAGATAGCGGTTATCCGAGCGTGGATAGGTGATCAGTTTGTGCTTTTCATACAGTGACTGACACGTATCCAGCACCTGTTGTGCACTCATGCCATAGCGTTTAGCCGCATCAATTTGCAACGCTGACAGTGAATAAGGCAAAGGCGGGGCTTGCTTGGTCTGTTTATGTTCTGATTCCGTCACGGTAGCGGGTTGATTGGCAATACGACTGGCGACGTTTTCCACCAGTTTACGACTCAAGACTCGCCCTTCTTCGTCTTGCCAAGGTTGGCAAGCTTCGCTCGGTTTCCAACGTGCTTTGATGTCAAACCGCTCACTGCCATTCTGATAAGGGATCAGCGCATGAAGAGTGAAGAAATCACGCGGTACGAAATTTTCGATTTCCTCATCACGGCGCACCACCAGCCCCAATACCGGTGTTTGCACTCGTCCGACAGACAGCACACCTTGATAGCCTGCTTTTTGCCCCAACAAAGTGTAAGCACGTGACATGTTCATGCCATACAGCCAATCAGCCCGAGAACGTGCCAGTGCAGAAACCGACAGAGGAACAAAGTCACGATTGCTGCGTAGACTACTCAACGCGCGCTTAACCGCAGGCAGGTTGAGATCGCTGATCAACAATCGCTGGGTTTGTGCTTTTTTGGTTTGGCTCAGTTTGCAGTAATCCAGTACTTCATCCACCAGCAATTGCCCTTCTCTGTCAGGGTCACCCGCGTGGATCACTTCACTTGCGTCTTTTAGTAGCTTGCGAATCACGGTCAATTGTTTACTGGCCGATGGACGTGGGCGCAGTTGCCATTGCTCAGGGATGATGGGCAAATCCGCCATATTCCATTTTTTATAGCGTTCGTCGTAAGCATCGGGCTCAACTTGCTCCAGCAAATGTCCAATACACCACGTCACGATGTCACCATTGCCACAGCGAATAAAGCCTTGTTCTTTCTTTTGCGGATTGGGCAATGCCGCTGCAATAGCGCGGCCTAAGCTGGGTTTTTCAGCAATAAACAGACGGGTCATAACAAATTTTTCGAGCTCAACAAACAAAGGGCCACATTAGCGGATGTGGCCCTTAAAAACCAACAAAAACTGTATGTATAGACAGTTATAGATACTCAACAAATTTAGCCAGATCACGCTCTGGTACTTTCATCGCGGAACATTCTGCGCTGCCCAAGTAGAGGAAGCCCACAATGGCATCGTCTCCCTGTAAGCCAAACGCTTGTTTCACTTCCGTATCGAACATCCATTCACCTGAGCGCCAAAAACCTTGGAATCCTTGAGCCACTGCGGCCATTTGCATTGCTTGCACCGCACAACCCGCGGAAAGATGCTGTTCAAATGCAGGGACTTTTTCACTCTCAGTGACTTTCGCAATCACGGTGATCACCATCGGCGCACGAAATGGGGCATTTTTCACTTTTTCCACCACCGACTCTTCACTGCCTTTGGCCTGCGCCGCTTTTACTAGAACGTCGGACAGCTTATGCAGGCCAGAGCCTTGCGCGATGACAAAGCGCCAAGGCGTCAGCGCACCGTGATCTGGTGCTCTTAATCCTGCACGAATGATATTTTCAAGTGCTTTGCCTTCTGGGGCTGGAGCGGCCAATTTGCCAATAGAACGACGATTAAGTAGAAGATCGAGAGCGTCCATCCAAGAATCCTTATAGTGGTATCGATTTGCGTTTACACTTTAGCATAGTTCACTACACCATATAACCGCCTGTTTATTGTGGAAATTCACGATTTACGCAACAACTGGTCAAACAAAAATACCGCGAATCACTTCGCGGCATTTTTTATGTTCAAACCATCAACCTTCACCGGCTAAAGTTTTGTCGCAAGCGTGACCCCTTGCTTAATCGCGCGAACCGCATCCAGCTCTCCGGCGTAATCGGCCCCACCGATCACATGCAGCTTATCGCCAAGCTCGTGCCATTTGTCTTCAAATGGGCGAACCGATTCTTGGCCTGCACAAATGATGATGGTGTCGGCATCGAGCAATTGCTTCTTACCATTGAGGGTAATTTCCAATCCTTCAGGCTTGATACCGTCGTAACTCACGCCCCCGAGCAAATTCACACCACGTTTTTCCAATGTGCGCTTATGAATCCAACCCGTGGTTTTTCCCGGTCCTTTGCCTACCGCGCCTTTGCGACGTTGCAGCAACCACACCGTTTTGTCACTCATCGCATCCGGGAATGGATACAAGCCGCCCGGTTGCGTCATCTCTTTATCGATGCCCCATTCTTGTAGCCAGTCGTCTAGATTGTGCTGAGCGGGTTCTGTGACCATGCTCGCGACATCAACACCAATCCCCCCTGCACCGACAATCGCTATCTTGTTGCCGACTGGGGTTTTCTCACGGATCAATGTTTGATAATCGATCACTTTACTGCTTTCAGTTAGGCCGTCAATTTTCACTTTGCGCGGTTCAACCCCTGTGGCGAGCACCACTTCATCGTACTCTTTGAGCAGTTCTAACGTGGCGTCGGTATCGAGGCGTAAGTTCACTCCTGTTTCGTCAATCATATTGGCGAAGTAGCGAATGGTTTCACGAAATTCTTCTTTGCCAGGGATCTGCATCGCGAGGCGGAACTGACCACCAATGCGATCATTTCGTTCAATCAAATCAACACTATGACCACGTTGCGCCAAGGTGGTTGAACACGCTAACCCAGCAGGGCCTGCGCCCACCACCGCGATGCGTTTTTTCTCACTCGCGGGCTTCACCACCAACTCGGTTTCATGACACGCCAATGGGTTAACCAAACAACTGGCACGCTTGCCCTTGAATACGTTGTCCAAACACGCTTGATTACAGCCAATACAGGTATTGATGAGGTGAGATTTCGCTTGCTCCGCTTTGGCAATGAAATGCGGATCGGCGAGGAAAGGTCGCGCCATCGACACCATGTCCGCTTGACCAGAAGCAAGAATGCGCTCGGCTTCTTCTGGGGTGTTGATGCGGTTGCAGGTCACGATCGGCACAGAGACATGCGGCTTCACTTTCTCAGTCACCCATGTGAAGGCGCCACGAGGCACTTGCGTTGCGATGGTAGGTACTCGGGCTTCATGCCAGCCGATGCCAGTGTTAATGATCGTCACCCCTGCGTCTTCGAGCGCTTTGGCGAGCATAATCACATCTTCAAACGTGCTGCCTTGCTCCACCAAATCTAGCATTGATAGTCGGAAAATAATGATGAAGTCACTGCCTACAGCTTTGCGCACCGCTTTAACGATTTCTACAGCAAAACGCATGCGTTTTTTGTAGGTACCGCCCCACTCGTCATAACGCATATTAGTACGCTTACACAGGAATTGGTTGATCAGGTAACCTTCAGAACCCATGATCTCTACCCCATCGTATCCCGCCAGTTGTGCGAGACCTGCGCTGTTGGCGAACGCTTCGATGGTTTTGCGAATCTGTCTTGGGCTCATTTCGCTGGGTGCAAACTTCGCGATAGGCGCTTTGATGCCAGAGGCACTTTGCGCAAAAGGATGCATCGCGTAGCGGCCAGCATGCAGGATTTGCAACGCAATTTTTCCACCATGTTTGTGCACGGCTTCCGTCACCACTTTATGCGCTTGAGCGTGTTTGGGTTTACTAAATTCCGCACTCAGCGGGTGCAGACGACCGCGTAAATTCGGTGAAAAACCGCCCGTCACAATCAGACCGACGCCACCTTTGGCACGCTCTTCGTAAAACGCAGCGAGTTTTTGTAAGCCTTCCTTATGCTCCTCAAGGCCTGTATGCATCGAACCCATGAGCACTCGATTTCGCAGTTGAGTGAATCCGAGATCCAAAGGCTGTAACAAATGTGGGTACATGGCAGACATGACAAACTTCCATTTTTATTATCGTGGTCAGACCAGAGTATGAGCTCTTATCTAAAAAATCAAACATGCGTTTACATTTTTGTAACACCGATCAATCTTAAGTGAGCTATGCCATTTGGATTATTTGCGTGTTAAGCTTTGATAACTGTTATCTTTTGCATGACTTATTGATGGCGTTGGCGCCAGTTTGGCGATCATTTCGATCTTTCATGTGAATGGCTGAGACATCTCGTTACGGAGAAACAATGAAATCATTATTCAAACTCATCGGTTTGGTTTTTAAAGGAATATGGAAAGCCATTACCTTTGTGCGTCTCGCACTCACCAACCTGATTTTTCTACTGTCTATTGCGCTCGTTTACTTTATCTATTTCTACGGCCATGACACGCAGCCTCAGGTTGAGCAGCCTTCCGCATTGGTGCTGAACCTATCCGGCCCTATCGTCGAACAAAGCCTTTACATCAATCCGATGGATTCCTTTGCAGGTTCGCTGTTTGGGGAAGAGATTCCTAAAGAGAACGTATTGTTTGATGTGGTGGACACCATTCGCTATGCCAAAGACGACGAGAAGATCACCGGTTTGGTATTGTCATTACGCGATATGCCGGAGACCAACCTCACCAAGCTGCGTTACATTGCCAAAGCACTCAATGAATTTAAGGCTTCCGGCAAGCCTATTTATGCGGTTGGCGCCTTTTATAACCAAAGCCAATATTATCTCGCTAGCTACGCAGATAAGATCTACCTTGCCCCCGATGGCGGGGTTATGCTGAAAGGCTATAGCGCTTTTAATCTCTATTACAAAACGCTTCTCGAAAAGCTCGATGTGACAACGCATGTTTTCCGTGTTGGCACTTATAAATCGGCGATTGAGCCGTTTGTACGTGATGATATGTCACCTGCTGCTAAGGAATCTGCGACACGTTGGTTGACTCAACTGTGGAGCGCTTTCGTGGACGATGTGGCGAATAATCGCCAGATTGACCCAAAAACACTCAATCCTTCGATGGAAGAGTTTTTGTCTCAGTTGAAATCCGTCAACGGTGATCTCGCGGCTCTTTCCATCAAACTTGGTTTGGTCGATGAACTCGCAACTCGCCAACAATTAAGAGCGCAACTGGCTGAGAAATTTGGCGCAAGCGGGGATGACAGCTACAAAGCCATCAGCTACTACGACTACCGAGCAACCATGCGCGATAACTTTGATGTGAATGCTGATGATATTGCCATTGTCGTCGCCAGCGGCACCATCATGGATGGTCAACAACCGCGTGGCACAGTGGGTGGTGACACCGTTGCCGGATTACTGCGTCAAGCTCGTAACGATGACAAAGTGAAAGCGGTGGTATTGCGTGTGGATAGCCCCGGAGGCAGCGCATTCGCTTCAGAAGTGATTCGTAACGAAGTGCAGGCACTAAAAGACGCTGGCAAGCCAATTGTGGTGTCCATGTCCAGCCTAGCTGCATCCGGCGGGTATTGGATCTCAATGAGCGCGGATAAGATTATTGCTCAACCGACAACGCTCACTGGCTCGATTGGTATTTTTAGCGTCATTACTACCTTTGAAAAAGGCTTCAATAAACTCGGTATCTACACCGATGGTGTTGGTACATCGCCATTCTCTGGTGAAGGCATCTCGACAGGCCTTTCAAAAGGGGCATCACAAGCGTTCCAAATGGGCATTGAACACGGTTACCAACGTTTTATCAGCCTAGTCGGTAACAATCGCGATCTGTCATTGGATGCGGTGGATAAAGTGGCTCAAGGCCGAGTGTGGACGGGCTACGACGCGCTGCAACACGGGTTGGTTGACCAAATCGGCGATTTCGATGACGCCGTTGCAGAAGCAGCAAAAATGGCTCAACTTGAGAACTACAACCTCTACTGGGTCGAAGAACCGCTCTCACCGACCGAGCAGTTTATCCAAGAGTTTATGAAGCAAGTGAAAATCTCTATGGGCGTCGATATTCAAAGCATACTGCCACCGAGCTTACAGCCTGTCGCCCAACAAATGGAGCAGCACGCTTCGCTGTTGCAAAATTTTAACGATCCGAAAGGCTACTACGCCTTCTGTTTGAACTGCGAAGTGCAGTAGAAGTAAGAAGTGAGAGGCATCTGTGTAGCAGATGCCTCTTTTTCTTAGCCAAGTTTTCGCTATAATCGCCGCTCTGTTCCCCTACACCTAAGTGATCACTCACTATGACAAGAAAACACATCTATATTGCCTACACTGGCGGTACTATCGGCATGAAGAAGTCTGATCATGGCTACATTCCTGTCGCTGGTTTCATGGAAAAGCAGTTAGCAAACATGCCGGAATTCCATCGCCCAGAAATGCCGCAATACACCATTCACGAATACGAACCATTGATGGACTCTTCAGATATGACCCCTGAAGATTGGCAACACATTGCCAACGACATTCGTGACAACTATGACAAATACGATGGTTTCGTGATCCTACACGGCACCGATACCATGGCGTATACCGCATCTGCGCTCTCCTTCATGCTGGAAAACCTTGGTAAGCCAGTCATTGTCACAGGCTCTCAAATCCCCTTGGCGGAACTGCGCTCTGACGGCCAAGCAAATCTGCTTAACGCGCTGCATATTGCGGCCAATTACCCGGTTAACGAAGTCACTTTGTTCTTCAACAATCAGTTAATGCGTGGCAACCGCAGTGTGAAATCGCATGCGGATGGCTTTAATGCGTTTACATCGCCAAACTTACCACCTCTGCTTGAAGCAGGGATCAACATCCAGATCAGCAACAGCATCAAAGTGGGCGCGCAACCAGAAGGCGAATTCAAAGTTCATAACATCACGCCACAACCTATCGGTGTGATCACCATGTACCCAGGCATCTCACACGAAGTGATTCGCAACACTTTACTTCAGCCGGTGAATGCGATGATTCTGTTGACCTTTGGTGTGGGTAACGCGCCACAAAACCCTGAGCTATTGGCCCATCTCAAAGAAGCGTCTGAGCGCGGAGTGATTGTTGTCAACTTAACTCAATGTTTAGCGGGTAAAGTGAATATGGGTGGCTATGCAACTGGCTGTGCCCTCGCAGAAGCAGGCGTGATCAGTGGTTACGACATGACCCCTGAAGCAGCCTTAGCAAAACTTCACTACCTATTGAGTCAAAATCTGTCTTATGAAGAAGTGAAAACACAAATGCAGCAAGTGCTGCGTGGTGAAATGAGCTTATAAACTAAAAACCTAGAACCGGGATCTATTCTAGGTTCTAGGTTCTAGGTTCTAGGTTCTAGGTTCTAGGTTCTAGGTTCTAGGTTCTAGGTTCTAGGTTCTAGGTTCTTTAACGACTAATCTCGATTTGGGTTAACGCGGACAATATCTTCCTGACCCGATTGAAACTGTTTTTTCAGCTCCGCTTTCGACTTAAAACAGATTTCGCCACCCGCTGCCACTGACATATGCTCAGCATCAATATTGTGCTTAGATTGATACAACATCACAGCTTGCATACAGGAATCTCGCTGCGTTTGTGAAAGTGGTGTACCCTCTGGCCAACGTCCTGTTTCTACTGCATACGTCAGACGTTGGTAAACTTCTGGTGTCATTGCGCTGAGTAGCTGCTCTGTGTTCATAACATACCTTTACACTAACATTTTGTTCACAGAACATATCTGGATACTAAACTGAGTCAAGAAACAGTAAATAAATTGTTGTAATGGATCACAAGCAAATCACCATGAGTAATAAAATTTGGCTACTCGCCCTTAGCATACCGCTGCTACTCAGTGGCTGCTTAGAAGGCAACAAAACCACGGAAGAACTGTGTCAATCTCAACCAGGGCTACGCTGTGAAAAACTGAATATGGATGACGGGCAGTGCCGTGTTGCACGTACCGACCTTATTTGGCACCGCTTTGAGGTACTGAAAAACCCATCCGACAGCAACAAGATTAAGGAATACACGCTAACCGCTGAGTATCGCAAGTGCCTGGAGTTGGCTTCGCAAATTACACCCATCGATCAAAGTGCGTTAAAGCAAAAACGTTTTAATGCGCTGGTGCATAGCATTTCTGAACTTGAACGTATAGTGCAAGAACTTAGCTCTTCAAGTGAACCGGAAAGCCTCTATTTCCTTTGGAGCCAGACAGGCAATACCAATGCACGTCGTCAGTTTTTACAGATGGAAGGCACACCCGCGCTAGAAACCGCTGAAATGCAATACGCCTTGGCAACGTTTTATACTACACGTGATCAAACGAAAACCATCCAACTGCTTAATCATTCTCTCGAGTTGACCAAAGGCGGCAAAGTGAATACCGAAGCGTTAAAGTCATTGGCAAGTACCCATCAAGGATTACGTCAAATGAAGCAAGCTTACGTTTGGGCAATGGTAGCAAAAGAGTTTGATGTGCCCTTAGCCACAGAACGAGAAATGCAACTGATGTTTGGCTTTAGTGCACAGGAGTACAAACATCTGGATGCTTTAGCTGAGCAAGTGGCATCTGCGCTCGAAAAAGGGCAATACCGCTCTATGATGATCCCGAGTGACTTGTAGTCTTATACGCTCGTAGCCACATGCATATCGCAATGCTGCTTTAGTTCGGCGCTTATTTCAAAGAACGACGCACTCAAACTAAAAAACCTTCCACATGGAAGGTTTTTGTCTCTTGGTTACTCACGCCATTTTGACTCTTTCAGTATGATTGCTAGACACGATATGACTGAAAGCGGAGAACAGCGTTCGGTGAAAAATCACTCATTAGTTTCAATTTTGTTGAAAATTAACGACACTGAGTTGACACAAAAACGTTCTCCGGTTGTTTTAGGTTCATCAGGAAAAACGTGCCCTAAGTGGCTATCACATCGTGCACAGCGGATCTCTACTCGCTTCATTCCGTGACTAAAATCATCTAAATACAGGACAGCCATCTCATTAATCGGCGCATCAAAGCTTGGCCAACCACAACCTGAATCGTATTTGTTAACAGAAGAAAACAGCGGCGCATTACAGCAAGTGCATGCATATTCTCCGCTGTCTTTATTGTGCAGTAGTTTGCCACTAAAAGGAGGTTCGGTTCCTTGCTCACGACACACATGGTATTCCTGTTCAGACAATTGCTCACGCCATTGCTGGTCTGACTTGAGCACAACTTTACTTTCTTTTGTCACGTCACTAATTTCCCTTTTTCTTATTAATGTTGACGACTTTTTGTGCAAAAAACTTGCGAAGCATCATGGTTGTAGCACATACTTTCTCACCATCATGTCCTATGTTTTAAAATTGCTTAGAGCACCTGCTCTTGAGTTATTTTACGCCAATTGGTGAGTAGAATAACCGGTTCAAAGTTTAAAAAACGAGCATTTGCAAAGAATTGTTAAAAAAAGCGTCGCTTTTTTTTGACTTTAAACAAGTTAAGTCCGATTATCACTTGCAGATGTTTACTGGATTCTGTAATTTTACTACCAGTTATCTTTAATCAGAAATTAAGTTGTGGAGCAACTATAATGACTATCAAAGTAGGTATTAACGGTTTTGGCCGTATCGGTCGTTTCGTTTTCCGTGCAGCGCAAGAGCGTGCTGACATCGAAGTTGTAGGTATCAACGACCTTATCGACGTAGATTACATGGCTTACATGTTGAAATACGACTCAACTCACGGCCGTTTCAACGGTACTGTTGAAGTTGAAGGCGGTAACCTAATCGTTAACGGTAAAACTGTACGTGTAACTGCTGAGCGTAACCCAGAAGATCTAAAATGGGATGCAATCGGTGTTGACGTAGTAGCTGAAGCAACTGGTCTATTCCTAGACGACGCAACAGCTCGTAAACACATCACAGCTGGTGCTAAGAAAGTTGTTCTAACTGGTCCTTCTAAAGATGCGACTCCAATGTTCGTAATGGGTGTTAACCACACTTCTTACGCTGGTCAGGACATCGTTTCTAACGCTTCTTGTACTACTAACTGTCTAGCTCCTATCGCTAAAGTTCTTAACGACAAGTTCGGTATCGAATCTGGTCTTATGACTACAGTTCACGCTACTACAGCAACTCAAAAAACTGTAGACGGTCCTTCTGCTAAAGACTGGCGCGGTGGTCGTGGTGCTTCTCAGAACATCATCCCATCTTCAACTGGTGCAGCTAAAGCAGTAGGCGTTGTTCTTCCAGAACTAAACGGCAAACTAACTGGTATGGCTTTCCGCGTACCAACTGCTAACGTTTCTGTAGTTGACCTAACTGTTAACCTTAAGAACGGCGCATCTTACGAAGCTATCTGTGCAGCAATGAAAGAAGCTTCTGAAGGCGAACTAAAAGGCGTTCTAGGTTACACTGAAGATGCAGTAGTTTCTCAAGACTTCATCGGTGAAGTTCAAACTTCTGTATTCGATGCTAAAGCTGGTATCGCTCTAACTGATAACTTCGTTAAAGTTGTATCTTGGTACGACAACGAAATCGGTTACTCAAACAAAGTTCTAGACCTAATTGCTCACATCTCTAAGTAATTTCTACTTAGTAAAATAAGCACTTAGCGAAGAATTTCGTTAGACAAAAAGGCGACCTTAGGTCGCCTTTTTAGTATCACGGATTTGAGGTTAGCAATGGAGCTTTAGACTCTCAGCAGTGTCTGACTTCACGGTCCGTTTCTAAAACGAATCTTTTGAAACTGATTGTTAAGGAAATTCAGATGGATCTTAATTCACTTCCGGCGCTGACTGTCCTGTCTGATTGCGTCACCATTGTTGAAAAAGACAATGTCAAAATTGTTCGTGTGATTCACGAGAAAGCAACCGCAGGTATCTCTTTGTTTGGCGGCCATGTCGTCTCCTACCAGCCAGCGGGTCAAGCTGACGTCATTTGGATGAGTGACAAAGCAGTATTTGATGGTAAAACTGCGCTGCGTGGCGGTATTCCAGTGTGTTGGCCTTGGTTTGGCCGCATTGCAGCACCTGCACACGGCTTTGCTCGCACTTCAGAATGGGAACTGGTTGAACACCGCGAAAACGACAACGGTGTGATCGTTGAACTCGCCTTATTCCCGACAGAAGAGTTGCACAATCTCTGGCCTCATATGTTTGATGTTCGCTTAATCGTCGAGATCGGCGATGAACTGAAAGTGTCACTCAACATTCTTAATATTGATGATGAGGTATTCACTTTCTCTGGCGCTCTGCATACCTATTTGAACGTCGGTGATATTGAGCAGACTCAAACTATGGGCATGGGCTCTGAGTACATTGACAGTTTGAAAGCGGGCGAACTATGCCATGGTGGTGAAGTTTTACAATTGACCGACACGATCGATCGCGTCTACACGCAACCTAAGAAAGAGATTGTGGTTAAAGACCCAGTCATTGAACGTACTCTGTGCATTGAAAACCAAGGTCACAATAGCGCCGTGCTTTGGAACCCTTGGGCTCAAGGTGCCGCTGGCATGGCGGACATGAGCGATGACGGTTACAAAACCATGCTGTGTGTAGAATCCACTCTGCATGCAGACAGTATTATTCAGGGCAAAACGCTCAACCCAGGCGAAAGTCACCAGTTAACTACTGTGCTTTCTGCACGTTAAAGCTGACCATCGTTCAAACGCAGTGGGCAAATGTTCACTGCGTTGTTTATCCCATCCGTTCTCTGGTCATTCCATCACCACAAATGAGCAATTACTTAATAAATATCAATTAATTCTATCAATCTTCGGCTATTATCCCTTCCATTATTACAATCTATTCTTTCAAACATACATCGTGTAGAGGCTGCTGATTTCAGCAGGAATAACAGTGCTAGAAAAATATAAAAATCAAAGCGTCGGTTTTCAGTTAAAACTGGTGATTACGCTATGCCTTATCATCGCCTTTGGCGGAACCGCCACTCTTGTCTATCGTAACGCATCTGACGTGCTACTCGAAAACACGCTTCGGGAACACCAATCAAAAGTGGAATCAATGGCCGCAACCATTGCGGGCCAGTTTGATGCCTATTTACAAACCGCGAAGGTACTTGAATCCACTTTCCGCAACGGCTACTTGGCCGGTATTTATGTGGAAGATTACCAAGTGGATTTTAATGGCAAATCGCTGCGTAATATCACGCAATACGGTGAAAGCCTGATTAATGACACCAAACTTGTCGACAGTTTCACGCGAGATACTGGCGCAGTAGCGACTATTTTTGCTCCGTTTGGCGATGATTTTATTCGCGTTTCAACCTCGCTAAAAAATCCTTCAGGACAACGAGTTGTTGGTACCACTTTAGGCTACAACCACCCTGCCTATCAGAAGCTCCGCGCGGGACAGGCCTATTACGCGCAAGTGAAGTTGTTTGGTGAAAGCTACATTACCTATTACTCGCCCATTCTTGACGCACAGAACAAAGTCACTGGTGTTTCTTTCATTGGCTTACCCGTGCAAAAAGCAACAGAAGATCTCTTTAGTGCGTTGAATCAGGTGAAATGGGGTGACACAGGTTACACCATCGTCGTTGATAACGAGCAAAGCAACCTTGGTAAGTACTTGCTGCATCCAACCCGAACCCAACATGACCCTTCTATTATCGATACCGCAGATTACGACGGCAACAAACCCTATGTCGCGATTTTTGAAAACAAAAGCGGTTTGATTCGCTACCGCCATGAATATCAAGGTACTGTTGGGGAGAAATACCTCGTCTATACTGAAATTCCTGGCTGGAACTGGAAGCTTCTTGGCGGCACCTTCATTTCAGAAGTGACGAAAGGAAGTCAAACGCTGCTTAAATTGATTATCGCCACCGCCGTAGCCGTTGCTACATTTGCGATCTTGACGTTTGCCATCAATCGCAATCTTCACCCTTTGACGACCTTAAATGCTCTGATGGCAAGGCTTGCTAAAGGTGAAGTGAGCATTCAAATTGCGAGCACGGGTCAGCCTTCAAAAAATGAGATCACCAACCTAACCAACGGCGTTGCCAACATGGCAAATCAGCTCAACATGCTGGTAGGCGAAATTCGTCAAACGGCTGAAACCGTGTATATCGCGTCACACAGTGTTTCTGAAGATGCGGGCAATAACCTATCTCAGGCAGATCGCCAACAGGAACAGGTGGAGCAAGTGGTGACGGCCATTGAAGAGATGGCCACCTCCGCTCAGTCGGTCGCTCAACAAGTGGAGAGCATTGCGGATAACGTTCGCAGTGCGAATGAGGATAGTCAATCTGGATTGAGCCTAGTAGAAGGTGTCTGCATTGATGTGGCAGAACTGAATGATCAACTTGATCGCTCTGCCCATGCCATCAAACAAGTCAACACCGACAGCGAAAGCATTCAAACCGTGACAAAAATGATCGATGAAATTGCGGAGCAAACCAATTTACTGGCACTGAATGCCGCCATCGAAGCTGCGCGAGCCGGCGAACAAGGCCGTGGCTTTGCTGTGGTTGCTGATGAAGTAAGAACGCTTGCTCACCGTACCCAAACTTCAGTCAAGGATGTGGTTCAGATTATCGAGAAACTTAAAGCATCCACGGGCAATGCGGTGGGGCTGATGAGCCAAAGCCAGCAAAGTGCCAATCAAGTGCTTGATAAGGCACAAGAAGCAGGTAGTTCCCTAGAAGCCATTGCGAGCCAAGTTCACGCCATCGCGGCGCAAGCGGAAACCATTGCCGCCACCTCAGAGCAACAAGCTCAAGTGTCGCAAGAAATCGCGGCCAATGCGCACTCGATCAGCGATCTTAACCGACAGAGCCGAGCCACTAGCGCGCAAACGTCTGAAAGTGCTGAAGAGCTGCAAAAACAGGCTAACTCACTTAAATCGCAAGTCGACTTTTTCCATTAATTTGTAGAGCGACCAAAAACAAAGGGCGAGTTTTCGCCCTTTGTTGTCTTTTACTTTGAGTGTTAATTACACTTCCAGCACTTCCCTTTAACCCGAGTATTAAACCAAGTTGTAGAACTCACACCTCCAGACTCAGCCCAATCCACCACCTGCGGATAAGCCAAGGTGCTATCAATGTTTTCATAAGGGTGTTTCCAAGCGGTTGGAATCGAAAGTGCCCAAGGTAATCCTTCAGCCGTTAAATAAAACTCGCCTGCCTGTGCGTCTGTGACGTCTACCCCTTGGCCAAACGAGTTGCTATTGGCGAGATCACTGCTTGGGTAATTCATCAAGTGCACTTCCCGGCCTCTTTGCGCTGCTCGGAAGATAAAGGGATTCAGCGTATGGCTGGCAAGTGGTGGCATCGAGCTCTTGAGTATGAGAGAGACACTGTAATCGATGACAGGTCTGTCATCACCCATCTCTGTATTATAAAAATCACTGTTGGCATCGCCAGGTAACAAAGTACTGATGCTTTCTAAAACCACGAAGACCAATTCGCCACTGTGTCCATTTTCAGCCGCCACGCTGGCACTGACGCCATCGACGACACGTGTCAAACTGCTCACATCGGCAGATTCTAAGCCCGCGATCGACAAGGCAAAGCGATTATCCACAGACGCCCCTCTTGCTACCGCCTGACCAGTAAAATCTAGACGAGTAATCTGATTGTTCGCGTTGGTGTACACCTCGTACGCGTAATGTGAGACAAAATCGTTGAGATCATAATCACCAGCAAATGGCCACATGTCTTCATAAGTTAGCGTATACCAACCGGAAGTAGGGGTACGTGCGTAAAAGGCAATGGTCGGGTCGTTAGGTGCATAATCATTGGCATCCGCCACACCATCTCCATCTGAATCCCCTATTTCAGGCCATTCTATTTCGGTGATATCGCTGATTAAACCATTGGCATCTTCAGCTTGCACTTGCACTTTCCAGCGCTCACCATTGTTGGTTTGAGAGGCTGATACACTTGCGCCGGTATGATTATTTTTCCCCGCAAACTCATCATCGACAAAGAATCCCTGCCCAACATCAACAAACCAACGATAATTGTAACTGACGGAATCACCATCGGGATCGGCGGGAGTCGGGCCAATAATCGACACGACTAAGTCATCATTGGTCGATAGCCCTTGGCTTCGGCTTAGCTCAGGAACAGAAGGCGGTGTATTGCTCGTGACCAAATAGGTCACCGTCATTAAGCTGTAGTCTAACGTCGTTAGCCAGCCGCCATTGTTCATATCAATATCCAAAAAGACATTCACTAAACCATCATTAAGCGACGCTATCGGCAGAGCAAACTCAGTAATCGACCATGTATTGTTGGTCCCTTGTAAAAATCCAGGATTCAGTTGAACACCATCGACGGAAACGCCGTCGTATTCACCGTTTTCACCACGAAAGGCTTCTGAATCAACATCGTATGCATAGATGGTCAATTTCGCTTCAAGAATCTGAGCGCCATCAGGGATCGCTATTGCGTGCTGCCAGCCATAATCTTGATTGGCATTGCTATAGATGCCAAAACCATAGGCACCTGGCGAGACATAGTGTGGCGCACTACTGCTTTCATCAACCGTTTGAGTAATCGTGACAGAACCATCAGCGTTGACGACTTGCGAGTTGTTCGTTGCGGCCGCCCAAGCCACTGGGCTCAGCAAACAGAGAGAAACGGCAAATGGGCTAAAATGCTTAGTTGATGTCATGGTCGTTCTCCTAATCCGAGTCCAGCGCGATATCGCAGCCAACCGTAATTTCATCGACAATCACAGCGATATCAGTATGAGATACGCATTCAATGCCACGCACGCTCGACATCGCTTTGATGGCTTGCCAATGCCCAGCCAACTCAATTTGATAGGTCAGTTCCCCCGAGACATCGGTGAGGCCAGTAAACATCGCGACTGAATCTTCTACGTCTCCAACCACGCTAAACAAGTGCACCAAATGTTGGCCGCGGATGGGCATTGACTCCCCGCCCTGCTGACTAAAATTGCTCACTAGCTTAATCGTGACCTGCAGATGTTCGCTCCCTTTCCATTCGAAGCCAGTCGGCGCGGCAATATCGCTAAACTGGGTTTGAACTTCGGGCGTAGGAGCAGAACCAGATCCACCTCCGTCTCCACCACCACACCCCGTCAAAAGCCCTAAACTGACGGTCCCCCAAACCACTGCTTTCGTGAAATCGTTCATCGTCGCTCTCCCTTCGTGTTTTTAGAACACTTAGCGAAAGGTGTGCCAATCCGCATCCAACTGATTTTTAATAAAAACATTACTTTCCTCAGTGAGAGTTACTGAGATTTCTTTGAATGATTCTCAAATTAGGAAGACTGCAAAGACAAGGAAAACAGCGCTAACCAAGCGGATTAGCCTTTGGCGTCACAGCCAAACAACGGGATAAGAAGAACACCTAACCAACCTTTTTAAACAATAAGATAGATATACCAATCATCATTTTTGATACTGAACCAACATCCTTTGATAGCCATAATTGCAAACCGTCTTCGACTCAGTAATATGAACCTGAATGATTACCTTTCCTCCAACGGGAGTAAAAAATGAAAGCACCTTGGATACCTGTCGCCCTTTCTGGGCTTGCCTTAACGGGCTGTTTTTCTGATAAAGATGACACAACCTTAGCCAGCGCTCAGCCACTAAAAGTAACTGCGGCGGATGCCATCTACTATGGTGGAGAGATCCTAACGATGGCGGGTGATGGTCCGGAATACGTTGAAGCCGTCGCCACGTTGGATGAAAAAATCATTTACGTCGGAACAAAAGAAGGCGCTATGGAACATAAGTTTGGACAAACCCAACTTATCGACCTCAAAGGCAAAACCATGTTGCCAGGTTTTGTTGACCCACACAGCCACGTTTATGGTGTTGGCTTACAAGCCATGGTTGCTAATGTCCTTCCGCCACCCGATGGTGGTGCAAACACGGTCGCCAAGATTATTGAGATCCTAAAGGCCTCTGAGCAAGATGAAACCAAGAAGCTTTTCATCGAGAAAACCGGATGGATTCTTGGCTTTGGTTATGATGATTCACTGCTCGATTACTATCCAACCAAAGCCGATTTGGACAAGGTAAGTACTGATAAACCCGTTTTGATCATTCACACCTCCGGACACCTTAGCGTCGCCAACAGTAAAGCGCTTGAGATGGTTGGCATCACCGCCAAAAGTAAAAATCCCGAAGGTGGGGTAATCCGTCGCATGCCCGATAGCCAAGAACCTAATGGCGTACTGGAAGAAAATGCACACTTTGCCACGCTCTTCCGCTTAACCATGCTCATCGACCAAGAGCTGCAAGATATGATGCTGGCCGCATCACAGAAAATGTACGCACAATATGGCTACACCACCGCACAAGAGGGACGAGCAACAAAAGAAGGCTATGAAGCACTGAAACGCGCTGCGAAACAAGGAGATTTGTTGATTGATGTGGTGGCGTATGCCGATATGGCCACCAGCAGTGATTTCATGACGTCAGAATACCACTCACCTCAATACACCAGTCACTTCCGAATTGGAGGTGTAAAACTGAACTTCGATGGCTCACCTCAAGGGAAAACGGCTTGGTTAACCCAACCGTACTTTCATCCGCCTCATGGACAAAAGAAAGATTACGCAGGCTACCCAACCTTTACTGACGCACAAGCATTTGAGTACGTTGAAACCGCGTTCAAAAATGGTTGGCAAGTACTAACCCACAGCAATGGTGACGCTGCGATTGAACAATTTATCGACGCGGTGACCGCGGCCAATAATAAACTCGGAAAACAAGACCGACGCCCTGTCTTGATTCACGGCCAAACCATCCGCGAAGACCAAATCCAGCGCCTCGCAGAGCAAGGCATTTTCCCTTCCCTCTTCCCAATGCATACGTTTTATTGGGGAGATTGGCATCGTGACTCAGTGCTTGGCCATCCTCGAGCCGATTTTATTTCACCGACCAAAGCCGTACGTGATGCTGGATTGATGTTTAGTACGCATCATGACGCTCCGGTTGCCCTGCCCGATGCGTTTCGGGTGCTTGATGCAACGGTCAACCGCACCACCCGTACAAACAAAGTGCTCGGTCCCGATCAGCGCGTTGATGCCTACACCGCATTGAGAGCGATGACCATTTGGCCCGCTTACCAACATTTTGAAGAAGCAATGAAAGGCAGTATCGAAGTGGGGAAAAACGCCGATTTCATTCTGCTAGATAAGAATCCTCTCAAAGTGGAGAGCGCGATGTTAAAAGACTTACAGGTCCAACAAACCATCAGCCGAGGGAAAGTGGTCTTTACCAATACGACCCGCTAAGGCAATTTCGCCCTCTAATTTCTCTTTTGCGGGAAGTTAGGGGGCTGAGAGTAAAAGCGAGGGACTAGGGACTAGGGACTAGCAAGCCAGGAACCTAGAAAACTAGAAAACTAGAAAACTAGAAAACTAGAAAACTAGAAAACTAGAAAACTAGAAAACTAGAAAACTAGAAAACTAGAAAACTAGCCAAAGCTTTCCAGAAATAGAATGAGACTAAAAAGCAAAAAGCCGCCCAAAAGGCGGCTTTTTTAATGGGTGGGACCCCAGCCACATCCCGGCACACAAGTCATTCGCTGCGGCTGCTTCCTTCCGGACCTGACCGAGTTCACGAACTATTGTTGCGAGAGGACCAGAGCCCCATAGATTCGTTTATCAAGCATTTCGCTCAATGTGGGCACGATTATTAAGCATCCCCCCCAAGATTGCAACCCCAATTCGGCAATAATCCATGATGAGGTGAGCGACTGCTTAACTCTTGTGCAAAACACCACTTTTCAAATGGGAGAGGTTAAGAATAACCCATCTCACGTTGTTCATTCTTGCTCTGGTACATGTCGACATCAGCCAGATGCAGCGCTTTTTGCAAGCTCATGGCCCGCTCCCGTCTCGCGGACAAGCCAATCGAAGAGCTGATGATCAATGGTTTTCCGGCAATATGCTGCTCAAGTCGAATTCGGCTAAAGCGTTCAAACGCTTCTTCAACCTCTTGCTGAGACGCTTTGCCAATTAAAATAAACTCATCGCCACCCACGCGGAAACCTTTACCACGCCAATGGCTTTTGATTTCTTGGGCGATGGCCTTGAGCACCATGTCGCCACAGTGATGACCATATGTGTCGTTAATCGGCTTAAAATTGTTAACGTCGATGTACAAAATCGCAAGATCACCCGCGATGCCATTACCATATTTTCTCTGTAGTTGGCGTCGATTGCCTAACCCAGTTAAATTATCTGTATTCGATAAACGATGCAGATAATATGAGAGTGCAAACGCGAGCAATAACATCGCCGCAAATAGCGTTTGTGTTTTTGCAGCAAACTTTTGCTCCATGTCTAATGAGCTTCGCCAGTCAGGACGAACATCGTAACGTTCGATAATGCTATTGAGATCGAGCATTTCTATCGCCCGACTAAAATACGGAGCCAGCACTCTGCCTTTTTCCGTGTTAGCCAAACCGATAGAAATTTTCGACGCATCAAATACGCCAATCGCGTCATCTTGCTCAATAGCCAGCTTCAACTCATTTCGTAGTAAATAGTTGAGTGTTGCCGTGTCCATCGTGATGTAATCCACTCGGTTGGCGAGTAAAGCACTGACCATCGCATCGTGATCGGAAAAACGGCTCAGCTCTTTCAATGGCAACATTTGCGTCAACAACGCATCAAAGTAGTCATCCTCAACCACTCCTACTCTCTCTGCAATTAACTGGGAGACATGAGAATAGACATTGGGCTTATACCCCAAACGTTTTACGATAACCGACTGAGGCGCATAGTGTGGGCTTGTGTAATAAGTAAACTGCTCTCTCGCTTTGGTCATAGCCAACGGAGCCAGTAGATCAAACTCTTGCTGAATGAAGCCTTGTAACATTTCTCCCCAACGTTCATCTGAACGGCTCACCAGTTGACAGTTAAGGGTGAGAATATCGCAACTTTGCTGCAGAACTTCGGCAGTAATACCACTCACGTGGCCATCAGGATGGTAAATCACATAAGGGTAAATCGGCTCAAGTTTGATGGTTAATGGTTCATCTAGATCGAGGGGAGCCTGAGCAATAGCCTGCTGTAGCGCCTGTTTTCGAATGGCAAATTGGTATTGCGTAATTTCTTCACGAAGCCTTTTTTGCATCTGCTCGCTGTGAATGAACTGAGCAAATTGAGTCAACTCTTCTAAGTGTTGCCCTTTTTGACTGACGATAGAGACGGGTTTTATCGAAATTTCATCGTTGAGAAGATGGGCATTGGTCCCTTTAAGCAACATAGGCTTAAGTTGATTGATAGCATCCACAATGCCATCCACTCGACCGTGACTGATCAACGCATATGCTTCTTCGTGGCCTTGGTACGAAACAAGCTGAATGTCTGGATGATTTACCGCAATCAGCTCCCCATAAATGGTGTCTTGAGGCACACCAATACGTGTCGCATCGCGCAACGAATTGGTCGTATTAGAATAGAGATAGGTATATTCAATATTGGTTGGGTGTGAATAACTGAATCTTTTTTCACGTTCATGCGTAAACGTAATGTTCGCTGCGAAATCTGTTTCACCACGCGCAACTGACTCGAGAATAGCATCAAAACTCGGCATATTCACATAGGTGACATCCAGCGCAAACTGCTCGGCAATGGCATCAAACAGAACCCGCGTCACCACATCATCCGCTTCCGTTGCTACTGTGATCTCTTTACTCTTTGCCCAACAGTTGAACGATACCCAAACGAATACGCAGGAAAGCAGCCAACCAAATTTTTTTATCATGTCACTGACTTAATCTAGGTTTCACACAAGCGTCAAAATATGAAGCAGAAACCTTATATCAACTCATTGTCACGTGCATAAATATTTTTATTGATATGCAATACCGGTCACTGTTCTAGGCAACTCAATCCTGCTCTTTCATCTCTTCTTCCGCATTTAAGATGTAGTCTGTCATCCAAGCGGTACCCAACAAGCAGATCCACACCACAAACACAGAATTGGGCACATCGACATTCGGCGTCACCACTAATGCGGCGAACCCTACGGTCGGTAATGTCCAACACAGCAGTTTGTTCCATGAAAAAGTTTTAAGTGAGTTAAGACTTTCCATACACGCCATAATGCCAGTAATTGAGAGCGCCACTAATACCGCGTAAGGCAAACCTGCCATCCATAGTGGGATCAATAGTAGCAATGGCCACCAGCTATGTTTGCTCGAAGGTCGCCAGTGATTTGCCGCCCACCAAATGACCGTTACCGATAGCACTTGTACCACGGTTACCCATGGCGAACCGGTCAACTTACCGGCCATTTGCGTCACCATAATGCCGACCATCAGAGCCAAGACGATCATCCCTGCCGTGAGCAATACGCCCAGGCTGCTTTTCTTGGAAAACACCACCATAAGGAGTGGAAACAAAATCCACACGCACACAGAGAGAGCTATCGGCTGCATGGGTAACGTGAGGCCATACACCGTCATCGCAGCGAGCAAGACGAGACCAGCAATACCACCTTGAGGTAGAATCCACAAAGCAGGAATCACTAAGGCAAGGACGGGGATATCACCAGCGCTCATGCTGATTGCTTTGGCACAGACCACCGCTAAAAGGCTTGTGATTGTGAATTGAAGAATTGAAAATATCATAGCGCCTCCTTTAAGACCCGATTCTGTTTTTAATCAGACTCAGCGCAACGCAGAAACTTAAAACACAAAAGGTTGTACGCTAAGTGGGTTCATTTCCAGCACACCTGGCTTACCAATCCTTGGTAAACGACGAACTAGGACAATTTGAGTATGGACCATTTTTTGCCCCAAATCTTTGCTGTAATTCAACAAATTCCCTTTGGTAAAGTGACCACGTACGGAGAAATCGCACGTATGGCTGGATTTCCTGGTTATGCAAGGCATGTCGGTAAAGCATTAGGGAACTTGCCAGAAGGCACAAAACTACCTTGGCATCGAGTGATCAACAGCCAAGGCAGAATTTCGTTGCAAGGTTCAGACCTCAATCGTCAACGCCAATTGTTGCAGGCTGAACAGATTGAAGTGAGTGAGATAGGAAAAATAAGTTTAAAAAAATACCGATGGCAACCTTAGTCACCATCGGTATCAACATTAGGGGGGTATCAACAATCAATTGTTGTGGCGTTGAGCACCTTGTCGTGATTAACGAACGCCCACAACCATGATCTCAACATTACGCGTGTTCGCCTCGTCAGTGATGACAGGAACAATGGTGTCACTGATAAAACGTAAGCGGCCATTCACTTCGATACGTGCACGTACGTTGTAACGGTGATTGGCAATGATCTTTTTGCTGTCATAAGCAAGATCGAACGACAGTGGAACTTGCTTACCATTGGTAATAAATTTGTGCTTTGCGATCACTTTGGCAGGCGCATCAGCCAGTGAGACATCTTCCAAAACTAGGGTGACAGCCGCGTCTTCTGGTAAGGCAATACGCTCACGATAAAAAACCGTCCCACTGATGGTTTGGATACCTTGGTCTTTCACTAATGGCTCCGAAGTCTGGCAACCCGCTAACAAAGCACCAAAGAACACTGACATCATCACTAAGATTATTTTTTTCATAGAGCCTCACTCATTAATAAATTCGCGAAGATTATAGTTTGAGCACGTCACTCTGTCTTGTGGATCAAATGTTTATTGACAATAGTTTGACTAAGTTAAAAATATTCACCGTTGTTAATTGCGTTATACTCAACGCAGTTGCTTGAATCAAAGTGACAAACCCATGTGTTAAAGAGAGGAATCAACCAACATGAGTAAACCCTTAAACGAGTTACTAAGTTTACTGCAACTTGAAAAGCTGGAAGAAGGACTGTTCAGGGGTCAAAGTGAGAATCTTGGTTTACCACAAGTGTATGGAGGCCAAGTGTTGGGGCAGGCCTTATCGGCAGCTCGCTATACGGTGTCTGACGACCGCACAGTGCATTCGTTTCACAGCTATTTTCTCTATCCTGGCGATCCAGAAAAAGCCATCATCTACGATGTCGAGAATTTAAGAGACGGTAAAAGTTTCAGCACTCGCCGTGTTAAAGCAATCCAAAATGGACGCCCAATATTCTATCTCACCGCTTCCTACCATGGTGAAGCACCGGGGTTTGAACACCAAAATACCATGCCCGATATTCCAGGGCCGGAAAATTTCATGTCTGAATCGGAGCTCGCCAGTCATATTGCTGAGTTTCTTCCCGCTAAGCTGAGACAAACCTTTTGTGGAGAGAAACCGATCGAGACCAGACCTGTCACCGTCATCAACCCGCTTAATCCTAAAAAGGCCGAGCCAAAACAGTATCTCTGGATACGTGCCAACGGTGAGATGCCCGACAGTCAATTGATCCACCAATATCTGTTAGCCTACGCCTCTGATTGGGGATTTTTAGTCACGGCATTACATCCACACGAAGTTTCGCTCATGACGCCGAAATTCCAAGTAGCGACCATCGATCACTCCATCTGGTTCCACCGCCCATTTAAGATGGATGAATGGCTGCTCTATGTCATCGAAAGCCCAACAGCCTCTAATACCCGAGGACTGGTTCGTGGCGAGATCTACAATCAGCAAGGCCACTTAGTGGCTACAGCGGTGCAAGAAGGGGTGATGCGCTTTATTGATAAAAAGTAACAGCGCAGGTTATTTTCCCCTTGAACAAAGAAGGAGCGCATCGGCGCTCCTTCTAATTATTGTCGTTGGTAGTTTAACTGCAATATTCCCCACTCATACAAGGTTCTTGGGTCACCATAGGTGAGGCTAGATACCACCTCTCCCTCTCTTGGGTAACGGCCACCATCGCGCTCTGGTAAAAATCGGCGCTCGCCTTTACGGTAATAGATCATTGGACGGACAAACTCATACGGGCCTTCCAGCAGCGGGGAATCATCCACCACCGTAACTCGCGTCATCCGCAACGTACGAGACCCATCTTCGCAGTATCCTGGTGTATCAAATGCAACCGCTTGGAAGGGTTCAATATTGTCGGGGTCTAACTTGGTGGCGCAATCATCAAAACGGGCAATATGCAGCATCAATTGACGTCGTTCAGTGAGCACATCGGAGCCAATAGGTTTCACTCTCACGATGGCAATCATACCTTCACCGTACTCTTTGAACTGTTCATCGGTTGGTCGCAACACACGATCAACACCCATCAGCCCAAATTGAGACTCTTGTAGCCTAGCAAATTCAGAACCACTCAGTTTGCTGATAATGACCGTCTGCTTCTCTGTCAGGGTGTGATTTGCATCCGCTTGTTCCGCTTTCGGTGCGTTCAACGTAAAGTTCAGAGACGCTTGGCTCAGCGCAAGGTAGTCTCTTATCTCATCTTCACTCACGACGATGGAGGCCGCTTGATCTTGGTTATCACCTCGATAGTCCTTGAGCGTTATCACGCCGCTGATAGGATCAACGGAGATGGTGCTATCAGACAGAATCGTTTTGTAGCTGCGCGTACCAATCGGTGAACGCATCGCCAAACTAACCTGCTTGAAGGGCACAAAATCAACGCTCTGCGGCTTGTAATCAAGCGCTTTGGCCGTGGCCTTGCTAATCGTCCCCGTTACTCGCTTGGTCGCTGTTTGATAGTTGCGAGCTGAAACCGTGACTTCAATCTCAAAGCTCCCAGCGTGAAGCATACTTAACGCCCCCTCGGTACCAGAAGTGAGCTTTACTGTTGGATCAGCTTGATTGATCAAGCGATAACTGTGCTTATCCATTGCGATCGAAAGAGACGGCATAATCGTTTGGTTCTCTTCAAAGATCGTATTTGGATAACGAATCTCAACCGGGTTATCGGCGGGTAAGACGCGAGCGGTAAAACTGGTTTCACCTGCATTCACACCACTACTGCCCGTGTCTTTAACGATGACTCGAACAGAACCCGCATTGAGTATCTTCATAAAACCAGAGTCTTTATCCAATTCGATAACGTCGGTTGGTTCCCCTTCGGCGAGATAGTAGTTCAGTTTACCCTCAGCACCAGAGATTGCCGGTGCTGCAATCGAGCCGAATACAGAAGTCCAAGTGCCCTCAACAAGCGATTGATCCACTCTTAACTGACTATCAGCGCTATTGATACGAACATTGACGTACTGTACTGGACCTGCCAAATAGTTGTTTGTTTCTGCTCTTTGAATCGTCAAACGAGTTTCACCCGCTTTCAAGACGTGCAAAATACCGCCTTCAAGCACTTTGACAACACTAGGATCACTGTTATCGAGAACCAGCAAGTCATTGGTGCGAGGGTTTAAGTCTCGCTGAAGATTGATCTGAAGATCTTTGTAATAGGTTTCTTGATAATCTTGCGTTTGATAGGGTTCAGCCGTCGCCTTGGCCACATCAATAGAAAGAGTAAACTGCGTTGATTGATACAACTCACCGCCATCATCCTCAATTTGCAGCGAGTATTGCCCTGCTTGCTTAATGAATAATGTTTTATCCACAAGGGCCAGTTGAGGAGATGAACCACTCACTAATGTTAAACGACCTTTTTGGCCCGAGAATTCAAACGGAATACGCAGATCTTCTTGATAGGTTAAAGAGATAGGATCTTGCTTGATGCCTTGGTGTGATGCTTTATCAATTTGGATGGTAAAACGCGCACTGGAGACTTGATAGTTACGCAGATTTTGCTCTGTCACTTCCACTTCCGCCAGCCCTACACCATCAATAACGGGCAAGTTAGCAAGGGGATCAATGTGGAGCACATCCGCACCACTCAATAATCGATACTGAAGCTCGCCTTTAGCATTGCTCACAATAGGTTGCAGACGAGCATTAGCTTGATATTCCGTCACCATATTGGCGACCGACAGCGGCTGGCGCGCAGCCTTATCAATCGTCACGTCGTATTCGCTGGTTTGCTGAGCCGTTTTGTAAGTCTCTGGATAATATGCCGTAGCTCGCACCGTTACTTTACCGCTGTTTTTGATCGCCAGCATGCCTTGGCTTTGCTGTGAAAACTCCGCGACTTCCCAATCCGGTTCACTTTTAACGATCTGATATACGATGCGTTCTGTTGGCGTCGTATCTAAGCGTTTTGGCGCTAACACTAACCCTGGCTGATATGATCGCGAAAGTGCGGCAAAGCTAAGAGATTCCGCGTCGACCGCTCTGACAATGACGTCGGCTTCCATACTTCGTTCAGAATAGAACTCATCACCCAAATCGCTCACTTGGATACGCGCAATACCAGGGCGACCTCGACTTTGCACCTCTCCTTGTGCAGAGAGATCAATAATAGCGTCAGGATCGGAGAGAACACGATAACGCAACTCACCTTTTGCGCCACGGACAGTAAGCGAACTTGGCGTTGTTTGCGTGGTGGTTAAATAAAGCGGACTGATGGAGAGCGCATCATTCCAACCCTTTTGAATGGTAATCGTAAAATTCGACTCCGAGGTTTGAAAGGTATCGCTGGTGTCAATCGCCTTCACATGGGCAACACCTGGCTTTAATACTTTGATGCGGCCTTGGCTATCGAGCAACACCACTTGTGCACTTTCGTCATCAATGAGCTCAAACGCGACGTCACCTTTCACTTGGAAAAGTTGCGGTTGAACAATCTCGCCTATTTGTACATAGGTGGTGGTCAGGTCCAAAGACTCAAGAGGCGCACGATATTGCTTGCTTGGTTTCACAACCGCAGGGGCCGAACTGCCGCCACCTCCACCGCCACACCCCACCAACACATTGGCAGTCAGCAATAAAATTAACCCATATTCTATTCGCATTATTACGCCTCAACTGAATATTTACTCAACAGGCGCGGACCTTATCACAAGGCAGAAAATTAAATCAGGCAAAGAAATCGGCAGATTTTGCGCGATTTATTACATGCAAATAGGAATGAATCACATTGCTAAAAAATGTGTTACTAAACTCAAAAATAAACAATAAAAAACATATAGTTATACCAATTCAGCTTTAGCTTACACTGTTATGAAAAATTAGAGAAAGCTGATATTGTGAACATTGTTCATTTAAGATTCTTATCTTTGATACAGATAGATTCAATTGGTAACACCCATTTGTGTACCAAATAATCTTATGCATCTATTCCATCACTGACCAAGCGGTAGCGCGGTGGTGTATTTGAGAGGCTCCATCGCAAACGTTGAGGTGACGTTGGATATCCCTTCAACACTATTGACCAACTTCTTATAAAAAGTATCGAAGTTTTTCATATCTTTAACCAACACTTTCATCATGTAGTCGTACTCACCCGCCATGCGATAGAACTCCATCACTTCAGGAAAATCGTTCACTGTTGCAACGAAACGGTCATACCACGCATAAGAGTGATCACAGGTTTTAATTTGCACAAAGGCAATAAATGAGAGATCCAATTTCTCTGCATTCAGCAACGCCACTTTCTTTTCAATAAAGCCTTCATCTTCTAAACGCTTTAGGCGCTTCCAGCACGGTGTCGTGGTGAGATTCACTTGCTCAGCCAAATCGCTCAGGGACAAGGTGCCATCCTGCTGCAGCAGTGAAAGTAGCTTCAGATCAACTTTATCCAGCATACAATTATCAATCCGCTCAATTAGAGAAAATTTTTCTACAATATAGAGACATCACCACATAAAAAGCAAAGCTTTTCTCTACAAAGGTAGGTACTTTGTTACTGTAAATAAGAATTAAGAGAGGCCCCCATGTGTACGGACCACAACTGGATTAATAACGCGATTCGCAAGATTGAAGCTGACTTCCAACGCTCTGCTGATACCCATTTATTTAAGCTCGATCTTCCGTCTCTCGATGGCATTGATATTTATCTCAAAGACGAAAGCACCCATCCAACCGGTTCGCTAAAGCATCGCTTAGCGCGTTCGTTGTTTCTCTACGCGATTTGTAATGGCTGGATTGGCCCAGAAACCACCGTCATTGAGTCATCTTCAGGCAGTACTGCCGTGTCAGAGGCGTACTTCGCACGCTTGCTAGGCTTACCTTTTATCGCAGTGATGCCGAAATGCACCGCTAGAAAGAAAATCGAGCAAATTGAGTTTTATGGCGGTAAAGCTCATTTGGTGGATCGCTCCGATCAAATTTACGCAGAATCTCACCGCTTAGCCAAAGAGTTGAATGGTCACTATATGGATCAGTTCACGTACGCGGAGCGCGCAACGGACTGGCGTGGCAACAACAACATCGCGAACTCTATCTTCAGCCAAATGAAACTCGAAGAGCACCCAGAACCAAGCTGGATCGTGATGAGCCCAGGAACAGGCGGCACGTCGGCCACCATCGGTCGCTTTATCCGTTACCAAAAGCTGGACACCAAGTTGTGCGTGGTTGACCCAGAAAACTCGGTGTTCTTTGACTACTTCCAAAGCGGTGACAACACCATAACGGGCAATACGGGCAGTAAGATCGAGGGCATCGGTCGTCCACGTGTTGAACCAAGCTTTATTGCTGGCGTTGTGGATGAAATGCGAAAAATCCCTGATGCCGCTTCTGTTGCGTGTACCCACTGGGTATCTAAGCTGATTGGCCGTAAAGTTGGCGCCTCAACGGGCACAAACCTGTATGGTGTATTGCAATTGGCATGCGAAATGAAACAGCGTGGCGAGCGTGGCTCTATCGTGACCCTACTGTGTGACAGCGGAGATCGCTACTTAGACACCTACTTTAATGAAGAGTGGGTTAAAACCAACATTGGTGACATTCAACCCTACTTAGAGCAGCTTGAAATCATTGAGCGCGATGGCTGCGTGGCGCCCATCTGCTGCCCTGCGTAATGCAGAAAATAAAACCACTCGCGATAAAAAATGCCCACGTGATTCAGTGGGCATTTTGTTTTAAACAGTGCTGCGAGTTGAGCTTAGTGAGGCGCTGCGCGCGTTATTTCTTCTGTTTTGCCTCAAAAGCCGCCAATTGCTCTGGCGTGGCTTCAGGTTGATGATTGGTTTTCCACTCTTCATAAGTCATGCCGTAAACACGCTCACGAGCATCATCCAAATCAAGATCTAACCCTAAAACATCCGCTTCGGCTTTGTACCATTTGCTAAAGCAGTTACGACAAAAGCCCGCCAAAATCATCAAATCAATATTTTGCACCTCTTTGTTGGCATCAAGGTGAGCCAGCAGACGGCGAAATGCGGCAGCATCGAGTTTGTCTTGCTGCTCTTGAGTCAACTCTTGGTATTTAAACTGTGTCACTTTACTTTCCTTTCTTCTCATTTTGCCGTCTTAATCACGGGCGGATGACCAGCATAGTACAAAATCCACTAATAAAACCAAGCTCTTCGCCGAGGAATTGTGTACTATCTCAGCCAACACTCTCTTATGCATCTTATTGAATCACTCTTAGGTGGCGAACGATTATGAAAAAAATTATGCTGGCGTGTTCAACATTATTACTTTCCCAGCCGGTTTTCGCGGAGAAAATGGGGGAGTTGCCGAACTACTTTTACCTTGGCGCAGGCACGATCGCTTTTGATGTTTCTGCTTACGGTGACAACAGCGGCAGTGAGCTTTCAACCCCAAACTTTACGATCGGCTTTGGTAAAAACTTCAATGAACATGTTGCTGTCGAAGGTCTGTTTCGCTACACGCAAAATGAAGTCACCAACAGCACGGCAGGAACCAGCCTTAACTTAGACTATTATCAAGCAGGCGTTTCCGCTCTGCTCTCCACAGGCAACTTGGGGGATTCCCCGATTTCACTTTTCGGCCGCTTGTCGGGTTTGATCACCCAAGCAAACATGTATGACGTGACAAACAACGCAGTGAAAATCTCGGAAGAAGCGGGAATGATTTTCAACGTCGGGGGCGGATTAGGCTGGGATATGGGGCAAAATTTCTGGCTGAAAGCCGAATATGTCTATAGCTTTGCTGACGCAGGCTTTGACGATTTCTACGATAAGTATTCTGGTTTCCAACTCTCTATCGGTAAGCAGTTCTAGACAAGCCGAGATAAAAGAGCCGAGGTTTTGTTCCTCGGCTCTTTGGGTTTTAGGATTGGTTTAACCGTGGCTTACTCGGCCTTTCGTATCATGGCTAAGGGCTTGATTTAGTTCCGTTTCTACATGCCCTGGTGCTTCTGTGTATCGAGATATCAAACGATACATCGCAGGGATAACGAACAAGGTGACTAGAGTGGCAAAACCCATACCGAAGAAAATAACGGTCCCAACCGCCACGCGGCTTTCGTAGCCCGCCCCATCCGACAAAATAAGTGGAATCGCGCCCGCTAGAGTCGTGAAGGCGGTCATTAAAATCGGTCGCAACCGTCGTGCCGAGGCATCAATAATCGCTTGTTCAAACTCAAAACCTCGGTCACGCAGTTGGTTAGCAAACTCTACAATCAAGATACCGTTTTTGGTCACCATGCCGATCAGCATGATCATACCAATCTGACTGTAGATGTTCATGCCTTGCTGCATGATGAGCAAACCTAAGAAACCACCAAACACCCCCATAGGCACGGTAAACATCACCACCAGAGGGTTGATGAAGCTTTCAAATTGCGCAGCAAGAACGAGGTAGGCCACCAGCAAAGCCAAGGCAAACACAATGGCAACGCTAGACTGGTTTTCTTTGAAGTCCTTCGATTCACCGGAATAGCTGATGGTAATATCGCCCGGCAAGGTCTCGATCGCTTGCTGATCAAGAAAATCCAAAGCATCACCCAGCGTGTAACCATCCGACAAGTTGGCGGTAATCGTGATCGCTTTCTGCTTGTTGTAGTGCGATAAGCGAATCGACGACGCAATTTCCTCAACGTTGGTCACGGTATCTAAGGTAACCAGATCGCCACTTTGCGTGCGCAGATAAATTTGGCTCAAATCCGCTGCGTTATTAAAGCGATTTTCATCACCACGAAGATAAACATCGTACTCTTCACCACGTTCTACAAAGGTGGTTTCTTTACGCCCACCCAACATGATTTCTAAGGTATCGGAAATCTCTTTGATGCTGATGCCCAGTTCTGCGGCACGGCGTTTATCCACCGACACCACCAATTCTGGCGTTTTCTCAGAATAGTTGATCTCCGCCCCTTCCATAATTGGGGATTCTTCTGCTTTGTTCTTCAGCACCTCGGCCCAATCGCGCAGTTCGTTGTAATCCGAGCCGCCAAGCACAAACTGCACAGGCTCACTCGAACCGCCACGGAATCCGGGCATAAACGGGAAAACACGAACATCTGGAATGCCCGCCAGCGCTTTACGCACTTCACCTAACGCTTGCTGCGCTGTCACCGAACGTTCATTCCAATCATCCAAGATCATAATAACGAATCCGGTTTGGTCACCCGCTTGGCCGCCAAACGCCGGTGACTGGATGCTGAATGACTTAAGGAACCCTTGCCCTAACAACGGCATTAAACGCGCTTCCACTAAGTCCATATTGGCAGACATGCGGTTATAACTGGTGGCATCGGCACCACGGACGAAGGCAAAAATCACCCCTCGATCTTCTTGTGGTGTTAATTGTGCTGGCACTTGATTCATTAGCGCGTAGCTGCCACCCATACAAGCAAGGATGATCAGGGGCGCAAGCCATCGCCACGCGAGTGCTCGCTTTAGCACCGCGCGATAACCGGACTCTAACTTGCCAAACAACAGGTCCACTACGTCATTGAAACGGTTTTTCTTAACATTGGCTTTAAGAATTTTGCTGCCCAGAACTGGTGTGAGCGTGAGCGCAATCAATGATGAAAAAATCACGGACATTGCCAACAACACCGAGAACTCGGTAAAGAGTAGGCCCACCATGCCGTCCATGAAGGAGATCGGTAAAAACACCATCACCAATACTAACGTGGTGGCAATGACCGCAAAACCCACCTCTCGCGTGCCTTTATAGGCTGCAAGCAACGGCGATTCGCCTTTCTCGATATGATGGAAAATGTTCTCAACGACCACAATCGCATCGTCGACCACCAAGCCGATAGAGAGAATCAAGGCCATTAAGGTGATGAGGTTAATCGAGAAACCAAAGTAGTACGCGGCAATAAAAGAGGAAATCAGCGATACAGGCACGGTCACCGCGGGAATCAAGGTGGCGCGAGCTTGACCGATGAAGATATACAGCACGAGAATCACCAGCCCGCCAGTGATAAACAAGGTGCTGTACACCTCCGAAATAGAGCGGTCAATAAACACGGTTGAATCGTAGTCGATAGCGAGACGCGTCCCTTCCGGCAAAAACTTCTGCACTTTATCGACTTCTTCATGCACTCTTTTTGCCACCTCAAGCGGGTTAGCGTCCGACTGAGGGACAATCCCCATGCTGACGTTGACTACCCCGTCACTTTTAAACGTCGAGTTCTCATTCTCAGCACCGATAAAGACATCCGCCACGTCTTTGAGATAAATCGGCGTGTTGTCACTGGCACGCTTGACCACCAGATACTGGAAGTCTTCTACTGAGTTATAGCTGCGCGCGGTACGAACAGACATCACCGTTTGATCGTTACGCACTTCACCCCCAGGACTTTCAAGGTTCTCACTGCGTAGCGCCGCGGTAATGTCCGTGGCGGTCACGCCTCGCCCAGCCATAAGCTCAGGACTTAGCTTCACGTACATAACTTTGTACAAGCCACCCGAGATATCAACGGAACTCACTCCGGTAATAAGGCTAAAGCGATCCATGAGTACACGCTCGATGTAATCGGTGAGCTGGGTACGATCCATCTCTGAAGAGCTGAGGTTGATGTAAAGGGACGCCTCACCACTACCGTTGTTTTTGAACACGATTGGATCGTCGGCTTCCTCGGGTAGCGAACGCTGTGCGCGCGCCACGGCATCACGAACATCACTCACCCCAGTATTGAGGTCATAACCCAGTTCAAAGGTTATGGTGATACGAGACATGCTGTTACGCGTGGTCGACGAAATCTCATCAATACCACTGATGCCTGAGAGTTGATCTTCAAGCACTGACGTGATCTGGCTTTCGATGATCGTCGCCGATGCTCCGTCGTAACGTGTGCTAATGGAGACAACCGGGCTTTCTATATCCGGCATCTCACGTACCGCCAATTTGCTGAACGAGACAAAACCAAACACACACAACAACAAACTCAATACCAGCGCAGCAACTGGTCTTTTTACTGACACATCAGAGAGTAACATTATTGCGCATCCTTCTTCGCTACGGTCTCTTGCCCTGCTGCTGCGCCGCCAATTTCTTTGACTAACACACCGTCACGCATGTTCACGATACCTTGCACGACGATTTTATCGCCGATGCTGACACCCGACTCGATCACCACTTGGTTCTCGACTCGCGCACCAAGCAGAACTTCTGTGCGTTTCGCTTTATTGTCGCTACCGATGACATAGACGTAACGTTTGGTCCCAGAATACTCTAATGCCTGCACCGGAATGATCGGCGCTTCAATCGCTGGGAACGCTAAGGCGGTATTGAGCAACATCCCTGGTTTCAACTGATTTTCCGGATTTTCAAATTGAATGCGCACTCGTAGGTTCAACGTTTCGGCGTTAATCCGTGAGTCAATGCCCACCACCTTGCCAGTGAACACTTGTTTACCCCAAGCGCTGGAAGTTGCTGTCACAGGCATACCTATCGACAACATAGACAGATAACGCTCCGGAATTCTAAGATCCAGTTGCATTAATGACAGATCGTCGAGAGTCAGTAACTCAGTGCCTGAGTTCACCAACTTGCCGCGACTAAAATCGACGAAACCCACCGTTCCGGCGAAGGGTGCAGTGACATGAAGATCATTCAAGTTGGCATTGGCCGCTGTCAAACGCGCTTGTGCAATCTCGACACTCGCTTTTTGCGCGTCAATTTCTGTTTGCGTAATCGCATTGCGGCTGACCAGTCGCTCAAATTCTTTAAGTTTTCTCTGCTCATCTTTCAAATAAGCTTTTGCTTCAGAAACAGCCGCTAAGGCTTTATCGTCCTCAAGCTTGACCAGCAATTGCCCTTTAGTGACATTCTGGTTCGCTTTCACTTGAATGCTTTCGACTTTGCCGGACACTTCGGACGCAATCACCACTGACTGCACCGCTTCCAATTTGCCGACCAGCGCTAAAGATTGGCTAATTTGGTGTGTTTGCACTTCTTCTGCAACCACAGTAACAGCAGATGGCCCTCTTAGAGCAGCATGGGATAGAGAGGAAGTCCCCATAAGAGCCAGAGTAATAAATGAGATAAGAATGCGTTTTTTCATGTTCCGTCAATCAATAAAGCCATAGTTGAGATTATGAGTGTATCAGCTCTAGCGTACTGTAACGTCAAGTTGTGTAAATTATGGTGAGAAGTGAAGGATTTAGCGGCCTAAGTTGTCACCAAAATGTGTACTTTCTGGCATCTTTGCCCAAAAAGGCAGCATTCAACATGTAAAGCACAGAAAAAGGCTTTACACACTGAACTGGTTTGCTATGATGCGCTCCGCACTTGAGCGATGCGTTGGGAAAACACCGCTTAAGCCTAATCCATAGGAGATTAGGAAAATACCCTGGAGGGGTTCCCGAGTGGCCAAAGGGAGCAGACTGTAAATCTGCCGGCTCCGCCTTCGATGGTTCGAATCCGTCCCCCTCCACCATATTCTTCTTGTGATTATTCTCTGGATTAATTGTGAGAAACACTTGGATAGTGTGTTGGGAAAACACGTTCTAAGTATAAAAACACCCTGGAGGGTTCCCGAGTGGCCAAAGGGAGCAGACTGTAAATCTGCCGGCTCCGCCTTCGATGGTTCGAATCCGTCCCCCTCCA
>NZ_NPKW01000145.1:0-605 GCF_002265885.1 Vibrio sp. 03_296 | reverse complement strand
CAATGAGGGATGACTGTACTCAAAGCAAAAACATGAAGAAAGTGATTACTCGGCATATCTATAGCGATGCCGTAGAGAGAGCAAATCAAATGCGGCTCTCTTCCTATGGCAAGAAGACTTATCGACGTCGAAGTGAAACAGTAGAACGGAGCTTTGCAGATGCCAAGCAACATCATGGTCATCGTTATGCTCGCTTCCGAGGTCTAGCCAATGTGCAAATGCAATGTTGGTTGGCAGCGGCAGCCCAAAACATCAAAAAGATAGCGTTGGTGGTGAACTATCTACGAAAAATGGGCTTAAATATGGCAGAAATAAGGCAGATACTTGCTTCTGTATACCCATGTAATGAATGGAAACTTCTGCGCACGATATAACAAAAAAAATCACGATCGCGACCTACGGTCGCTTCCAAAAAAGAACCCCACTTAAAAAGCGGGGTTCGTCATCAATCTGACCTCGCTTAAAGCGAGGTCATTGTTTTATCTCGATTTCAGAGCTCATTTCGCATTGAGCTTGGAGAATCGTAAACTCGGTTAATCGTAGATAGTAGGAATAGGTTGGCGTTTGTGTTGCGTGGCCTTGTAAATACTCACTAGACGCGCACT
>NZ_NPKW01000144.1:0-55537 GCF_002265885.1 Vibrio sp. 03_296 | reverse complement strand
TGTCGATCAACGCCGATTCGATGGACATGGATGCGCAATCTTGGCAGAGCTGTTTGACTTGCATGCATGGCTTTTGGACTGTTGTGCAAAAGGCGCTGGGCCATCGATTGTGTGGTCTGGGGCAGTTGTGTCTCGTTGTTGACCACAATGTGTACCAAGCCCATTTCCAATGCGTTATGGGCATCAAAGGTTTCGGCACTGATCATGTAACGTCGAGCATGTCGTTGTCCCAAACTTCGGCAGACATACGGCCCAATGGTGGCAGGAATCAACCCCAATTTTACTTCACTCAAACAGAAACGGCTTTCCGCGGTGGCGATGGCGATATCGCAACAACAAATCAACCCAAGCGCACCACCAAAAGCCGCACCTTGAACACTGGCGATGGTAGGAGCAGGGAAGTGGTCGAGGGTTTGCATCAACTTGGCCAAGCGTTTTGCATCTTCAAGATTAGTTGCTTCGTCTTGCTCTGCCATGGCACGCATCCAGTTGAGATCGGCTCCTGCTGAAAAGTGTGGCCCGTTGGCGTTGAGAATCAAAACCCGCAACTGAGCGTTTGAAGCGAAGGTCTCCAGTGCTTCAATCAATGCGCGGATCAGCTCGGCATCAAAGGCATTGTGCTTTTCAAGCCGATTAAGGGTTAACGTGGCAACCCCTTGCTCATCCATACTGGCCAATAACGCCTGACTAACCATGGGTTAACTCTCCAATTTGTCACTATTTACATGTTACATGCGGAAAATACCAAACTCACTGTCACCAATCGGCGCATTCAAGCTTGCGCGTAATGCACGACCAACGATGGCGCGAGTCTCGACGGGATCGATGATGCCGTCATCCCACATTCGCGCACTGGCGTAATAGGGATTACCTTGGCTTTCGTAGAGTTCAAGAATCGACTGACGATAATCGTGTTCATCTTGCTCTGGCCAGTGTTCCCCTTGGCGTGCTTTTACGTCACGACGCACTTGTGTGAGCACCCCTGCCGCTTGCTCGCCGCCCATGACCGAAATACGGGCGTTGGGCCACATCCACAACATAGTGGGGTCATACGCCCTACCACACATGCCGTAATTGCCTGCACCATAGGAGCCGCCGATGATCACGGTAAATTTAGGCACATCGGCGCACGCCACCGCCATCACGAGTTTGGCACCGTGCTTCGCAATGCCCTCTGCTTCGACTTTTTTTCCCACCATAAAGCCAGTGATGTTCTGTAAAAAGAGTAGTGGAATTTTGCGTTTTGCGCACAACTCGATGAAATGTGCGCCTTTTTGCGCCGATTCAGAGAAAAGAATGCCGTTGTTGGCCACAATTCCGATCGGGAAACCCAGTAAGTTCGCAAAACCACACACTAAAGAAGGGCCGTACATCGCTTTAAATTCGTCAAAGTCGGAGTCATCAACCATTCTGGCAATCACTTCACGAACATCAAAGGAGAGCCGCAAGTTCGCATTGACAATGCCGTAGATCTCATCGGCAGGGTAACGTGGTTCAAGAGCGGGTTTCGGCGCGCGTGGTAGAGAGGGGGCGTTGCAACTTTCGATGGCTTGGCGAGCCAGTTGCAGGGCGTGTTGCTCATCCAGGGCGTAATAATCCGCCACGCCCGATTTTTTGCAATGCACGTCTGCGCCGCCCAGCTCTTCTTCGCTGACAATCTCACCTGTTGCGGCCTTGACCAGCGGTGGGCCACCTAAAAATATCGTGCCTTGTTGGCGAACAATGATGGACACATCCGCCATGGCGGGGATGTAAGCGCCACCCGCGGTGCATGGGCCAAGGACAACGGCAATTTGAGGAATGCCAGCGGCCGACATGCGAGCTTGATTGTAGAAAATTCGCCCAAAGTGATCTTTGTCGGGAAAGACTTCCGCTTGGTGAGGCAGGTTCGCCCCGCCGGAGTCCACTAGATAGACGCAAGGCAACTGACATTTCATCGCGATCTCTTGCGCTCGGAGGTGTTTTTTTACCGTGAGTGGGAAATAGGTGCCGCCTTTGACCGATGGATCGTTGGCGATCACCATGCATTCGATGCCCTGAATCTGACCAATGCCCGCCACCACGCCCGCACAGGCGATGGGTTCGTCATAGACATTCCACGCGGCAAATTGGCCGATTTCAAGTAGTGAGGTGTTCTCGTCAAGCAGCTTTACGATCCGCTCACGAACCGGTAACTTGCCTTTTTCTCGCTGACGCTGCTGCGCTTTGCTGCCCCCTCCTTGCTTCACTAAATTGATATTCGCCTTCATCCGATGCACAAGCTCGGCAAGGGTTTTGTAGTTCGACTGGTAGAGCGCGTCTTCTTTGCGAGCTTTGGTTGGTAAAACAGCCATCTTCTTTCCTTAGCGGGCGTCACTTCGCCTCGCTGAAATTAGCGAGATTCATTAAACAGCTCTCTGCCGATGAGCATGCGGCGGATTTCCGAAGTCCCGGCGCCGATTTCGTAAAGCTTGGCGTCGCGCAGCAGGCGGCCGGTGGGGAATTCGTTGACGTAACCATTGCCGCCAAGCAGTTGAATGGCATCCAGCGCCATTCGAGTGGCCAATTCGGCGCTGTAAAGGATCACGCCCGCAGCGTCTTTGCGTGTCACTTCTCCGCGATCGCATGCGGCCGCGACGGTATAGACGTAACTGCGCGCCGCGTTCATTTGGGTATACATGTCCGCCAATTTGCCTTGCACTAATTGGAACTCGCCAATCGGCTGGCCAAACTGCTTACGATCGTGAATATATGGAATCACCGCATCCAAACAGCTGCGCATAATACCGAGAGGCCCTCCGGCCAACACCACGCGTTCGTAGTCCAAACCACTCATTAATACCTGCACGCCGTGGTTCAGTTCACCCAACACGTTCTCTTTGGGAACAAGGCAATCTTCGAACACCAGTTCGCTGGTGTTTGAGCCGCGCATGCCCAATTTGTCGAGCTTCTGAGCGGAGTGAAACCCCGGGAAAGCGCGTTCAATAATAAACGCAGTAATGCCATGAGCCTCCGCTTTGGGATGGGTTTTGGCGTACACCACCAATGTGTGCGCGTCGGGACCGTTGGTGATCCACATTTTGCTGCCGTTGAGCACGAAATGATCGCCTTTCTCTTTTGCTTTCAACTGCATGCTCACCACATCTGAGCCGGAGTTGGCCTCGCTCATGGCGAGCGCGCCAATGTGCTCGCCATTGATCAATGCGGGAAGGTATTTGGCTTTTTGCTGCGCGTTGCCGTTACGGTAGATTTGGTTAATGCACAAGTTGGAGTGGGCACCGTAGCTAAGTGCGACTGAAGCGGAGGCGCGACTGATCTCTTCCATCGCAACGACGTGAGCGAGATAACCCATCTCTGCGCCGCCATATTCTTCACTGACTGTGACGCCGTGCAATCCCATTGCACCCAGCTTAGTCCACAAATGCTCGGGGAAGTGGTTGGCGCGATCAATGTCTGCCGCCAGTGGCGCAATATGTTCGTTAGCAAAGGCATTGACCTGCTCTCTGAGCAGATCGATGGTTTCGCCAAGTCCGAAATTGAGGGGTTGAAACCTATCTTTCATAGCGCCTCCTGAGCAGCCATGTGGGCGTTCCTACAACTTAATTTCTGTTTGGTTGGGGCATATCGTCATGCCCGCTTAGCGTTTTGCTCGATCTCAATCAGGGCTTGTTGGCAGCGCTGTTTGGCTGCATCAAGCTCGCTCATAACCACGCTAATGTCATCGAGCTGCCGCTGCAAAATCGCTTGTTTCTCATCAATAATATTGAGCATTTTGACCAATTGAGTTTCGCTTTGGCGTAAATCATACAGTTCAAACAGTTCACGTATTTCCGCCAATGAAAAGCCGAGTCTTTTCCCTCGCAAAATCAATTTCAGCCGCGTTTTATCACGGCGCTGATAGATTCGGGTGTTGCCTTTGCGCTCCGGTTGCAACAAGCCAACGTCCTCATAGAAACGGATACTGCGCGTCGTGATGTCGAACTCTTTTGCCAGTTCGCTGATTTTAAACGTTTCCATTTCAGACCCCCTTAGAGGTATTTACGCGATGTTGAGGAGCCACTGCAGGTACGCGAGGTGTTCATGAAAATTGCCAATGTTAAAAAAATGCTTCTTTACGTTTACGTAAATGTTAGTGCTATGCTTACGTAAACGTCAAGAAAGCCGCCAGAGCGAATTTGAGTAAAACGTGTTTCTCGCGGCAGGGAGCAAATATGGCGAAATCGATTTGGATAGTGGCAGCAAAACGTACCCCGATAGGGCGATTCCAAGGGGCGTTGTCCACGCTGAGTGCACCGCAATTAGGCGCTGCCGCGATTCACGCAGCAATGGATGCCGTTTCGTTGTCCGCGCAACAAGTGGATGAAGTGTATATGGGGTGCGTATTGCCCGCAGGGTGTGGTCAAGCCCCTGCACGGCAAGCGGTGCTGAAAGCCGAATTGGGTTATTCCACCCCTTGTACCACAGTCAATAAAGTGTGTGGCTCTGGGATGAAAGCGGTGATGTTGGCCTATGATCAGCTCAAAGCGGGTGATAAGTGCTGCATGATTGCAGGGGGTATGGAGAGCATGACCAACGCCCCTTACCTATTGAAAGAGTCGCGCAGCGGTATGCGAATGGGGCATAAAACCACCTTCGACCATATGTTTCTGGATGGATTGCAAGATGCCTATGAAGGCCATTTGATGGGCGTTTATGCGCAGCAAATCGCTGACAAACTCAATTACACTCGAGATCAGATGGATGCTTGGGCCATTCAATCGGCTCAGCGTGCGCTTCAGGCGCAGCAAGAGGCACAGTTCAAAGAGGAAATTACCCCAATTTTTCTCGAAGGGCGCAGCAGCATGACGCTGGCTCATGATGAGCATCCAACCACTATTCAGTTCGACAAAATTCCCAAACTAAAATCTGCGTTTGCCGAAGCCGGTACGGTGACCGCCGCCAATTCCAGCGCAATTGCGGATGGCGCAGCGGCGCTGATATTGGCCGACGGTGATTGGGCCGAGAAGCAAGGCTTAACGCCACTGGCGATCATTCGCGGCCACGCAAGCCATGCTCGCTTGCCTGCCGAGTTTACCGTCGCGCCGGTTTACGCGATTGAGCAACTGCTAAGCCAGCTCGATTGGGGAATCGACGAGGTGGATTTGTGGGAGATCAACGAAGCGTTTGCCGTCGTGACACAAATTGCCATCCAGCAGCTCGGCTTGGCCGCAGACAAAGTCAACATCAAAGGGGGCGCCTGTGCGTTAGGCCACCCTATTGGTGCCAGTGGTGCCCGAATTCTAGTCACTTTGATTCACAGCTTGCGTCAGTTACAAGCGTTGGGTACCAATGGTGACGCTAAGTGCCGTCGCAGCGTCAAAGGTGTGGCTGCACTGTGCATTGGGGGCGGAGAGGCCACCGCGATTGGCATCGAAATTCCGGTTTAGTAAAGCGCTAAGCAGCGATGAAAAAAGTGAGAAGGAAAGCCAACATGACCCAATCAGTACCTCTTTTTATCCAAGGTTCGTTTGTTGAATCTCAGAGCAACGAATGGATTGATGTGACCAACCCCGCCACCGGCGAGGTGATTGCGCGTCTTCCTTGCGCCACGCCAGCAGAAATGACCAGTGCAATTGCCACTGCCAGTGAAGCATTCCAATCGTGGAAAGAGGTCGCGGTTTCAGAGCGGGCCAGATTGATGTTGCGTTATCAGCACTTGCTCAAAGAAAATCACGAGGCACTGGCGCAATTGCTCTCTCAAGAAACGGGCAAAACCCTTGCCGATGCCAAAGGCGATGTGTGGCGAGGGATAGAAGTGGTGGAACAAGCGGCCAATATTGCCAGCAATATGATGGGAGAGACGGTGGAAAATGTGGCCACTGATATCGACAGCTACTCGCTCATCCAACCGTTGGGCGTGTGCTGTGGTATTACGCCGTTTAATTTTCCTGCCATGATCCCGTTGTGGATGTTTCCAATTGCGATTGCCAGTGGCAATACGTTTGTACTGAAACCTTCTGAACAGGTGCCGCTGACGTCGGTGCGCTTAGCGCAACTGTTTGCCGATGCTGGTGCGCCGGATGGGGTGTTGCAGATCGTGCATGGGGGTAAAGCGCAGGTCGACTTTCTTCTCACGCATCCTGATGTGCGTGCCGTTTCGTTTGTTGGCTCGGTGCCGACCGCGCGATACATCTACCAAACCGCCACGCAAAACTTCAAGCGTGTGCAGGCGTTTGCTGGGGCGAAAAACCATATGGTGGTGATGGCTGACGCCAATAAAGCACAGGTACTCAGTAACTTAGTTGGTGCCTCGGTCGGGGCCGCAGGGCAACGCTGTATGGCGATCTCCGTGGCGGTGTTGGTCGGCGATGCCAAACATTGGGTGGCGGATCTCAAAGCGGAGTTGGCCAAAGTCAAACCCGGTGCGTGGGACGATGCCAACGCCGGTTACGGACCGTTGATCAGCGCTACCGCTAAGCAGCGAGTATTGGGCTTGATTGCGGAAGGCAAAGCGCAAGGCGCGGTGTGTGAGCTCGATGGCAGTCAGTGCCAAGTGGCGGGATACCCCAACGGCAACTGGGTTGGCCCAACGTTGTTTAGTGGCGTTACCACCGAGATGAGCATCTATCAGCAAGAGATCTTTGGTCCGGTGCTGGTGTGTCTGGAAGTGGATAGCTTGGAAGAGGCGATTGCACTGATTAACCGCAATCCGTATGGCAATGGCACCTCGATTTTCACCGCCAATGGCGCGGCGGCGAGAAAATTCCAACATCAGATTCAAGTGGGGCAAGTGGGCATCAATGTGCCAATCCCAGTACCACTGCCTTTCTTCTCATTTACCGGCTGGCGTGGCAGTTTTTACGGTGATTTGCATGCTTACGGCAAGCAGGCGGTGCGTTTTTATACCGAGACCAAAACGGTGACCGCGCGTTGGTTTGAAGAAGATCTGCCTAGCGGGCCAAATATGACCATTCAACTGCGTTAGCGCCCAATGAACGCCTTGAGGAATGAGGAAAAGAAAGATGGATTTTGAACTCAATGAAGACCAACGCGCCTTTGCTGACACCGCAGCGCAGTTCGCCCAAGAGAAATTAATGCCCAATGCGGCAGTGTGGGATGAGACGCAGTTTTTCCCTGTTGAAGTGCTCAAAGAGGCCGGAGAGCTTGGTTTTCTCAGCCTATATGCACCGGAAGAACAGGGTGGATTGGGCATGAGTCGGTTAGATGCGGCGATCATTTTTGAACAATTGTCGATGGGGTGCACGTCCACCACCGCCTTTATGACTATTCATAACATGGTCAACTGGATGGTGGGCAGTTTTGCCACGCAGGAAGTGAAATCGCTTTACTGCCAAGGGCTTAACTCAGGTACTTTGCTTGGCTCCTATTGTTTGACCGAGCCCAACTCGGGCTCTGACGCTGCATCATTGAAAACCACCGCCGTGCGCCAAGGAGATGAATATCGGATTAATGGCGCGAAAGCGTTTATTTCAGGGGCGGGTGAAACGCAAATGTTGGTTGTGATGGCGCGCACAGGAGGGGAAGGGGCTAAAGGGGTCTCAGCGTTTGTGGTTCCGGCGGATGCACAAGGAGTCAGCTATGGACGAAAAGAACCGAAAATGGGCTGGAATAGTCAGCCAACCCGTTCTATTACTTTTGATAACGTGCGAATTCCGCTCAATCACCGTTTAGGCGAAGAAGGCGAAGGTTTTCACTTCGCCATGAAAGGGCTTGATGGCGGTCGTATTAACATCGCGACCTGCTCGGTAGGGACCGCGCAACAGGCGCTGAACTTGGCCACGCAATATGTTCAAGAGCGAAAACAATTTGGCCACACGCTCGCCGAGTTCCAGACAGTGCAATTTCGTTTGGCGGATATGGCGACAGAGTTGGTTGCCGCAAGACAACTGGTGCGTTTTGCAGCCAGCAAACTGGATAAGGGCGACCCGGATGCGACAGCGTATTGTGCGATGGCCAAACGCTTTGCCACGGATGTCGGATTTAAGGTCTGCGATGATGCGCTGCAACTGCATGGCGGCTATGGCTATATCAAGGAGTACCCTTTGGAGCGATTTTTCCGCGATGTACGCGTGCACCAAATTTTGGAAGGCACCAATGAAATTATGCGTTTGATTGTGGCTCGTCGTTTGTTGTCACAGCAATCCAATCTGCTCTAGCGGCTAGGAATCTAAGGAGAAAAGGAATGTCTGAGATAATTCCACCGAGTGAAAATGGGATTTCACTCTCCCTCAATGGCCATGTGGCGACGATCACCATGGTCAATCCTCCTGCCAATACATGGACGGCAAACTCTCTGATAGAGCTAAAAAAGACGGTGTTAGCACTGAATGACAACAAGGCGATTTACGCCTTAGTGCTGACAGGGGACGGTGAAAAGTTTTTCTCAGCAGGGGCCGATCTTAAATTATTCGCTTCGGGAGACAAGGGCGTCGCGGTGGACATGGCGCGTATTTTCGGTGAAGCGTTCGAGACACTTTCTGCTTTTCGCGGCGTTTCTATAGCGGCCATTAACGGTTATGCCATGGGCGGTGGGCTCGAAGTTGCGCTGGCTTGTGATATTCGCATTGCCGAAGAGCAGGCGGCGCTCGCCTTACCAGAGGCGAAAGTGGGGCTGCTGCCTTGTGCGGGGGGTACACAAAATTTAACGGCCTTGGTCGGCGAAGGGTGGGCCAAGCGCATCATCTTATGTGGTGAGCAAGTGAGTGCGGAAAAAGCGCTGAGCATCGGATTGGTCGAAGAAGTGGTGGTCAAAGGGGAAGCGCTGAGCGCAGCACAAGCGTTGGCGCAGCAAGTGGCCAATCAGTCCCCCAGTTCGGTATCGGCTTGTAAAAAGCTGATTCAGAATACGCGCCAAGCGCCACTGTCGATGGGGCTGATACGTGAGCGCGAACTGTTCATTCAGTTGTTCGATACGCAAGATCAGCAAGAAGGGGTGCAAGCGTTCCTCGAGAAACGCGCACCACAATGGAAGAATCAGTAGTCACGCTGAATAGGAGGCACTATGACAGGCCGAGTCAGCTTTGAAGAATACCCTTGTAGCGAAGGCGATTATCGCATCGCCGTTGCCACACTCGAAAATACATCAGCCCTCAATGCGCTGAGCGAAGAGATGTTGGCTGCATTAAAAACCTCACTGGAAAAATGGCACGAAGACGAGCAAATCATTTGTGTGATCCTCAAAGGGGCGGGTGAAAAAGCATTCTGTGCGGGTGGCGATGTAAGAGCCATGCATCACGTGATGAGCAGCGAAAGCAAAGCGACGGCTCGCGCCTTTCTGACCGACTATTTCACTTTGGAATACCAGTGTGACTACCTTATCCATACGTACACCAAGCCAATCATTGGCTGGGGGGCGGGCATTGTGATGGGGGGTGGCATGGGGCTGTATATGGGCACTAGCCACAAAGTCGTGACACCGCACTCGCGTTTGGCGATGCCGGAAATCAGCATCGGTCTATACCCAGATGTGGGTGGTACTTGGTTCCTCAATCGTCTCGATCCGGGGATTGGCCTGTTTCTCGCGTTGACGGGCGTCATGGTTAACGCCAGCGATGCGTTGAAGATTCACTTTGCCGATCATTTACTGCTGCCAGAAGAACTGGATGTGCTGATGGATCAACTGCAACACGCGCATTGGTCGAGCGCAGAGGATCACTACGAAGTGGTGACCGAGCTTTTGGAAAACTTGGCGGAGCACGCGTTGAAGCATCGCCCTGCGTATCAATTGATGCCTTTTTTCGATCAGATCCAACATGCGATGGAAGGAGAAAGTATCACGCAAGTGGTAGAGAACCTCCTCGCCTTGCAAAGCGACAGTGATTGGTTGAAAAAAGCGCAAGATAACTTGGCGCAAGGTAGCCCAATTACCGCACACATTTGCTATCGCCAAGCGCGAGACTATCACGAATTGTCACTGGCGGATTGCTTTCGTCTTGAGCTTGGCATCTCGGTACAGTGTGGGTTGCTTGGTGAGTTTCAAGAAGGGGTCCGAGCGCGTCTGGTCGACAAAGATGGCCAACCGAATTGGCTTTACCCAACCGTGGCTGATGTGGACAGCAGCGTCATTGACGCGCTGTTTACCTCATTGTGGTCGGAAGACGCTCACCCACTGGCGCGACTGGGGAAATATTAGTCGCTCGTAACGCACAAAGCACCTCACTCAAAGCCTTGCTAATCAGGCATTGTAAACAGGCTGAGAATGCAGCACGCGTAGAGTGAAAGCCAAGGGCAAGAACATGGAGAACGTTATGCAAAACATCGGCTTTATCGGACTAGGTAATATGGGCGCGCCAATGGCGGAAAATCTGCTTAAAGCAGGCCATCAGGTCAAGGTGTTTGATCTCAACAAAGCCGCTTGTGAGAAGCTGGCACAGCAAGGAGCGAGCGTGTGCGCAAACCTTGAAGAGCTTGCCCAAGGCGTGAGTTGCATCATCACCATGTTGCCCGCAGGTGAGCATGTTCGCAGTGTCTATCTTGGCACCCACCAAGGCGACAAAGGACTGTTGGATCTGGTGGCCGAAAACAGCTTACTCATCGACTCATCGACCATTGATCCGCAATCGGCTCGATTGGTTGGGGAAGAGGCGGCCAAACGAGGTTTGGATTTTGTGGATGCGCCAGTTTCCGGTGGTGTCGCGGGTGCTCATGCGGCCACGTTGACCTTTATCGTTGGCGGCTCTAACAACGCGTTTGCTCGCGCCGAAACCATTCTCAAAGATATGGGTAAAAATATCTTCCACGCAGGCCAAGCGGGTGATGGGCAGATGGGCAAAATCTGCAACAACCTGATGCTGGGCATCCTCATGTCTGGGACGTGTGAGGCGTTAAACCTCGGCATTGATAACGGTCTCGATCCGACTGTGCTTTCCAACATCATGCTGCAAAGCTCTGGGCGAAACTGGGCATTGGAGCTTTACAATCCGTGTCCGGGCGTGATGGAAAACGCCCCCGCCAGCCGCGGTTATCAGCCCGGCTTTATGAGTAAACTAATGCTCAAAGATCTCGGTTTGGGATTGGATGCCGCAGCGAAGAGCCAATCTTCGGTGCCGATGGGGGCGTTGGCACGCAATCTCTACGCGTTTCACAACGCTGCAGGAAATGAGGAGTTGGATTTCTCGAGCCTATTTGAATTTTATGCCAAGAATAACAATGAGTAAGTGGGTTAAAAGAACGGTGATTTGTTTTATCGATTGAGGGAATCAAAATGCATCTAAAAGAGAGTGTGATTGCGATTACAGGGGCTGGGCAAGGGTTAGGACAAATGATGGCGGTGACCCTTGCACACGCAGGCGCTGAGCTGGCGTTGCTGGATTTAAACGAAGAAGGGCTACGTCATACTCAGGATCAATGCCACATGCTCGGCACCAAAGCGCTGATTTATCCAATGAACGTGACGGATGAAGGGGAAGTGGAACGTACCTTTGAGCAGATCGTCGAAGATTTTGGACAGCTTGATGGGCTGGTCAACAACGCGGGAATATTGCGCGATGGCATGTTAGTGAAAGTGCAAGACGGCAACATCAGCAAAATGTCACTGGAGCAGTTTAACTCGGTGATCAAAGTCAACCTCACTGGCACGTTTTTGTGCGGGCGTGAAGCGGCGGTCAAAATGATTGAAACCGGACGCAAAGGGGTCATCATCAACATTTCCAGCGTGTCCCGCGCGGGCAATATTGGTCAAACCAACTATTCGGCATCGAAAGCCGCGGTGGCGACGTTGGCCACCACTTGGGCCAAAGAGCTAGCACGTTACGGCATACGCGCTGCGGCCATCGCGCCCGGTGTGATTCACACCGCCATGGCGGATCAGATGAAACCCGAGGCGATCGCCAGACTAGAGAAAATGATCCCCGTGGGGCGAATGGGTGAAGCCAGCGAAATTGCACACACGGTGAAGTTTATTTTCGAAAACGAATACATTACAGGACGAGTGCTGGAAGTGGATGGCGGAATTCGGATGTAGCCAAAGTCGAGCGTTACGGCTAAATATCGATATGATTCACTTCGTTAACTTCGGCGATTTTCTCTCCGTCCCAGATCATTTCCAATAAATAGCTCTGGACGATGTCGTCGATAGGCTTCGGAGTGAACAATGCCGAAAAAAACACCCCAAGAGAAAACTTAGGGTGTAGGTGAGAGTTGATTGTCTAGGCGAGAGGCTATTCGCCCACTTGCTGCTTCCAAAGCTTAGCGTATAAGCCTTGCTGGGCAACTAACTCATCATGTGTACCACTTTCGGCTACTTGGCCTTTATCGAGCACAAAAATATTGTCGGCATGACGAATGGTGTTGAGTCGATGCGCAATACTGATCACCGTTCGGCCACGGCAAATTTCGTCCATATTGCTCATGATTGCCGCTTCAGAGTTGTAGTCTAGCGCGGAGGTTGCTTCATCGAGCAGCAAGATTCTCGGGTCCACCAGTAGGGCTCTTGCCAAAGCAATACGCTGTCTTTGACCACCAGACAGTGCCGCGCCTTTTTCACCCACTGGCTGGTTAAAACCGTGAGGAAGCCCTTCAATAAATTCTAACGCGCCTGCTAACTGAGCGGCGTGGCGAATATCTTCGTCGCTGGCTTGTGGTTTACACAAACGAATGTTGTCCGCCACACTGCCGGAAAAGAGGATACTCTCTTGCAATACCACGCTCATGTTGCGACGCAGAGAAACGGGGTCGGCAATCGCGAGATCCATTCCATCGACCAAAACTTGTCCATGTTGTGGAACGTATAAGCGCTGTAGCAAACGAGTGAGCGTGCTTTTTCCTGAGCCTGAAGGTCCAGTGACACCGATAAACTGCCCAGGTTGAATCTTGAGGGACAAATTGGCCAGCACTTCTGGTGCATCCTCGTGATAGCGAAAACGAATGTTACTAAACTCAATGCCGCCTTCAAGCTCGGGGACTGAGGCTAAACCTTGTTTACTGTTCTCTCTTGGTTCATCGAGAATATCGCCCACGCGTCTTAAGGCGATGAGCGTGTGCTGAAAATCTTGCCAAATTTGTGCCAGTCGTAAGACAGGTTGCGTTACATGGCCAGCAAGCATGTTGAATGCGACTAATTGACCGGGTGTGATCTCCCCTTTAAGTACTGCGCTCACGCCCCACCAAAGCAGTAGCGCGGCGGTGAGCTTCTGCACCAAAGCGATGGCTTGCCCGGCAACCAACCCCAATTTTTGCGCGTCAAAGCTTCGGTTTAATTGTTGGCTCAGAATACGTTGCCACTGTTCAAGAAAGCGATGTTCTGTGGCCGTGGTTTTGATGGTTTCAATGCCAGTCACAGCCTCGGTCAAAAACGTGGTTGCGTTAGCGTCGGACTCGTACTCCGATTCCACTTTTTTGCGGATCAGCGGCCCTGCAATGAGCCACAGTACAAAGTAAATCACCAAGGAGCCAATCACCAACCAAGTGAGCGTACTGGCGTAATGAAACATCACGGCAAGGAAGACGGTGACAAAAATCAGATCAAGCAGCAGCATCAATGTCGAACCCGTCAAAAACTGACGGATCTGCGCCATTTCACGTACCCGGGCAATGATTTGGCCGGTTTGACGTTGCTTAAAATAGGTTAATGGCAGGCCGACTAAGTGGCGATAAAGCCGACCTGAAAGCTCGGCATTTACTTGGCTGGCAAGGTGGCCAAATACCGTGTTTCGTAAGTAGCTGTATGCTGGCTCGGCAACGGCCAATGCCAACATCGCCAGCGCCAGCACGTGCAAGCTGGATAAACTGCGCCCAACCAGCACCTTGTCGATGACATTTTCAAACAACATTGGGCTAACGAGTGCAAACACCTGTAACGCGATGGCGTAAAGAAACACATCACGCAGTTGGCTCTTTTGCCGCAGAATCGAAGGCGCAAACCAGCTCAGACCAAATTTGACCTCTTTGCTAGTGAGCTGCTCATCGGCGAGCAGCATAACTTTGTGCTCTCGCTGAGATGGGTTTGTCGACAAAGCTTGTGTTTGCAACTGTTGTGTCGAGGGATCATAAAATGTCCAACCCCCTTCGCTGACTTGGGTAATCACTTTCCAGCCATGGTCATGCTCGATAAGGGCGGGAAGTGGCAAAGTATCGAGCGCTTGAGTATACAGCGTGGTGAGTTGGCTTTTGAGGCCAAGATAGTCTGCCGCTTCTCTCATCTCCATGTCACTCAGGTAGGCATGACTTACCCCTAATGCATGCCTAAGCTGCGAGCTGGACGATTTTTTATGGAATTGTTGGCCAGCGTAAACCACGGCTTCGATTCCCCAGTTATTACGTATGGTTTCTTCTGTTCGCGCTTGCCCTACGGTGTCGATATGCTCATTGGCTGATAACGTAGCAGTCATCTCTATCTCTCCCTCAATGCTTCAGCTTGGTACTCGCGAATTGGGCTGAGTAGGTAGTCGATAACGCGTCGTTTATCGGTCTTAATTTCAGCAACGACAGACATGCCAGGAGTGAGCTCAACCGTTTGACCATCGATGACGATATTGTTTTTCTTTAGTTGTACTTGAGCCGGGAAAACCAGCCCAAGCTGTTCGTCGGTGGTGGAATCGCGTGAAACACTCAGCAGTTCAGCGTCGATTGTTCCGTATCGAGTGTAGGGAAAAGCATCCACTTTCACGGTCACGGATTGGCCGGGGTAAATAAACCCCACGTCTTTATTGAGGATCTGAACTTCTGCCAGCTGTACGCTGTTTTCCGGTACGATGATCATTAAATTTTGCGCTGGTTGCAGCACTGCTCCAAGGGTATAGACGCTGAGTTGCTGCACGGTGCCATCCACTGGTGAGCGAATGATTTCCAACTGCTCACGCTCACGCACTTTAGAGAGCTCTTGGTTCAACGCGGCCAGCTGCAATTTGGCTTGTCGGCGTTTTTCCAACCACTCTCTTTGCTTTTGTGCTTTAAAGCCACTTAGTCTCTCTTCAAGGCTGCGATATTGGGATTTCAGAACCTGTAACTCAGCGCGTTGCTGGCTAACTTGTCGCTGCGCTTCGAGCAGTTCTTTCTCTTGTTCTAGATACTCGACGTGGCTAATGACTTTAACCTGATTGAGCGTTTTGCGCGCTTCGAGCCTTTGGCTGATGTTCTCTGTCAACTGAACCAAGGCGTTGATGTCACTTTGGCGAGCGGCTTGAGAGGTTTTATTCACCTGCATTTCCGCGTGAATACTGGCTAGTGTGGAATTAAATTCGCGCTGTTCGCTGAGATAGTTTTCAGTGATCAACGCTTGTTGCTCTGCTGGTAAGGCCGTAAACATTGGGTCCTGAACCAAAGGTTGGTCGTTGATTAAAGTGCGGTAACGAATCAGTTCATTGGTTTGAAACTCGGATTGAGTGATCAAACGCGTGATGTCTTGATTCACCCCAAGCGTATCCAAGGTCAGCAAGGGGGCGCCTTTTTCCACACGCTGGCCATCCTTCACATGAATGCTCATGACGCGGCTTTGCTCGTAAGATTGGATAACTTGTGAGCGACCAGAAACCACAAGACGGCCTGTGGCGGTGGCTTGTACGTCCAGTTTCCCCCAATACGCCCAAAGCAGCGCAGCCAGTACGCCAATACTCAGTGTTATAGCGGTTAACCGTGCAAAGGGTGATGGCGGTTTTTGAGCCAAAGCAAGATGCGCAGGCAGGAATTCATAATGGTGTTCGGCGCTTTGGCGAGGTTGCCCTTTGCCCAAGAAACGCTTAATGATGCTGATCATGCGGTGGTTTCCTCTTGTTTGAGCTCTTGCTGAAGCTGCCATAACTGTTTGTATTGTTTGCCATGGGTAAGTAATTGCTGATGCGAACCTTGTTCAACAATTGCGCCTTGATGAAGCACAATGATGCGATCGCAATCTCGCACGGTAGACAAGCGATGAGCGATAGTGATCACGGTGCGGCCTTGGGCGATGTTGGCCATGTTGGATTGAATTAACGCCTGAGATTCATCGTCCAGGGCGCTGGTGGCTTCGTCCAAAATCAATACTTTTGGATCCGACAGCAGTGTGCGTGCAATCGCGAGTCGCTGCCTTTGGCCGCCAGAGAGAGATTGCCCGCCTTCCGCTAAAATGGTGTCGTAACCCATTGGCAACTTTAAGATAAATTCGTGCGCGCCAGAGAGCTTCGCCGCTTCAATAATCTCTTCTAAGCTTGCTTCCGGCTTCGATTGGGCGATGTTCTCACTCACACTTTTGTTAAATAAGAAGTTTTCTTGTAGTACTACACCCACTTGTTGCCTCAACTGTTGAATGTGGATGTGGTTAAGTGGGATGCCATCAATCGTGATGCTGCCTTGCTCTGGACTATAAAGTCGCAACAGCAAGCGAGCCAAGGTGCTTTTTCCTGAACCTGACGTGCCGACGACGCCCAATGTTTCACCCGCTCGTATCTCCAACGACAAATCGTTGATGGTGGGGGGAATATCCGGTTGGTAACGAAAGAGGATATTTTTAAAAGAAACGGCCCCTTGCAGTGTGACGATGTCACTTCCGGTGTGTTGTTCTACTGGCAGGTTGAGCATATCCCCGAGTTTTTCGACGGCGACGCGGGTTTGGATAAATTGCCCCCACAATTCGACCATGCGCGCTAGCGGCTGGGCGATGTGATTGGTCATCATATTGAAAGCGATCAATTGACCGATGGTCATCTCAAGAGAGAGCACTTCCGTCGCCCCAAGCCACAAGATCGCGACACTGGTGATTTTTTGCAACAACTGAACTAGGTGGTTTGAGCGATTATTGAGCTGTTGAACATCGTAACCGGTTGAGACCATTTTTTCGGTTTGTTCATCCCAGCGACGAATAAAGCGCGGCTCAACCGCCAAACTTTTCAGGGTTTCACTGCCTGCCACCGTTTCGGTAAGAAAGGATGTGTTTGCCGCAGCATGTGAAAACTGCTTTTCAATCGCCGCCTGCATTCTTGGTGTTAACCACCAAGCAAGAAGGGCGTAACACGGTATTGTGGCGATGAAAAGCCAAGTGAGTGGGCCGGAAAGTAAGCTCATGACATACAGGAAGACGAACATAAACAGCAGTTCGACCGTTAGAGTAAACATGGAGCCAGTTAAAAACTCACGCACGGTGTCGAGTTCTCGCACACGTGTGACAATCGCCCCGACTTGGCGGGACTTAAAAAACATCAACGGTAGACCAAACAGATGCTTAACCAGTTTTAGTCCGAGTTGTATGTCAATGCGATTGGCCGTGTGGGCATACTGATATTCACGTAGACCACGAAGTACCACTTCGATCACCCCAGTAACGACGAGGCCAAACACCAGCACATCCAGTGTTGACCAAGCTTGGTGAACCAGTACTTTGTCCATCACCACTTGGAAAAAAAGAGGCGAAATAAGCGCGAGGATCTGCAGAACAAAAGAGAACAACAGAATCTCACTCAAGACTCGTTTATGTTGCAGAAACTCGGGAATGAACCAAGTGATGTCAAAGCGAGATTGTGCTTGTTTTATTTCTAGAGATTTTTTGTTCCAAGTCGAGTTAAGTTCGTGATAAGAGACCACTTCCGGACTTTCTTTATTAGGTCTTTGTATTAAACACTTGTCTTTATTAGCTTTTGCTAGAATAAATGGCGTGCCTTGTGAATCAAATAAAATGGCAGGTGTTTTTATTTTATCTATGTTTTTAAATTGTGAATGTTTTGTGGTTATTTTTACTTTGTTTTCTTTTTTTATTTTTTCGAGTTCTTCTTTGTAATTATTAGTTTTTGTTAAATTAGCATTTTCTTTAAATTGTTCTCTATTGCCGCTGATGATACTTAAATAAAAGTGAATACATATCAGCGTCAACCCTTCATTGTTGGACATAATTAAATTACTTAGCCGATGTTTATTGCAGCGTTTTTGAAGGGGCGGAATCCTATCACCGCTTGTTAACACGATCAATCATCAATTGCGGACGATTTTGCTCGTTTATTGGTCTTTGTTGTGTGTTTATTGCACAGATTTGATTCAAATGAATGATGCATGTCACGTTAATAGGTAATCACGGTGATTGTTACATGAATATGGTATTGAGTGAATAATGGACGATAAAAATAGAATAATTGCTCTAATATAATCAATTTAAGTCTATTGATGACCACTGTTTTACGATGTAATATTTCGACACAAAATAAAAATTAAAATTATTATTCATGGCTGAATTCTTATATTCTGCCTTTTAATTGAGCTTGCAGGCGAGAGTGATTCCTTTTAAAAGGAACGATTTTCGTCTTATCTATATAAAATAAGTAGGGGAAATTTATGACTGAGAAGTTTGTTCAAACAGTATCTAGCGTTAACTACAATAAAGGTGTTTTTTCTCTTTATTTCGTCGGTCAGGATCAAAAAAACATGGCGAACGGCGTCATGGCTGAAAGCGATAATGATCTTGAACTTAAGCAAGTTGTCCATATGCCTGCCTCTGGTTTTATGTATATGGTATCGATGATTAAGAACATGCTAGAAGATCCAAGAATGGAAGCTGAATTCGACAAGCTTGTTGCAGCCGGTTTTCTACCAGCAGGTGATGCTGCGGTAAATCAAGCGGAAGAATCACCAGCGGAAACTCTCGTGGAAGAGAAAGCCGCTCCGAAAAAACGCACTTCCCAAGCAAAAAAATAACAGCATATTGGTTGATATAGGGCAGATGTCTATTACACATCAACCAGCAAATCTCACATTAGCGCAAATGCAACAGATGATAGGTGGTGTCATGCTGCTCAGCCAGCACTCGCCCCTTCATCGCCGATACGTGGTTGCAGAATGGCAGCAGCGTATTTTGCCAGCTTTTGAGCTAAACCAGTTTTGCTACTACGAAGATGAGCACGGACGCCCAATTGCATTTTGTAATTGGGCGTTTGTCTCTGAGCAGATCCGAGATGAGCTGTTATCTGGAGTGCGTGAAATAACTCCATCCGACTGGCGTTCAGGCCAGCATATCTACATTCCAGAGATGATTGCTCCATTCGGGCATGGCAGAGAGGTCGTTAACGATCTTCGTCGCCGTGTATTTTTACCGTGGAAAGGGCAGAAAGTCTGCACTGTCCGCGGCAAAGTGGATGCTCAAAATGACCGCTGTATCAGAAAGATACAGTGGTTTTCTATTTAACTCCTAAAGAAGAGTTTGGCTTATGGGAAAACCATTTTGGAGAAGTGTTGAATACTTCTTCACAGGGAACTATTCCGCCGACGATGGCAACAACAGTATTGTTGCCATCGGTTTTGGTGGAGAAATCCATGCCTACGGTGGTGATGATCATGTCACTGTCGGATCGATTGGTGCAACGGTTTATACCGGCAGCGGCAACGATACGGTCGTAGGCGGTTCGGCATATCTAAGAGTGGAAGACACCACAGGGCACCTTTCTGTCAAAGGTGCTGCTGGGTATGCAGACATTAACAAAAGTGGCGATGGCAATGTGTCATTCGCCGGCGCCGCTGGCGGTGTGTCGATTGATCACCTAGGTAATCATGGTGATGTCAATTATGGCGGCGCAGCGGCTTATAATGGCATTACCCGCAAAGGTTTGAGCGGCAACGTCACCTTTAAAGGCGCTGGCGGTTATAATGCCCTTTGGCATGAAACCAACCAAGGTAATCTCTCTTTTGCTGGTGCAGGTGCGGGCAATAAACTAGACCGTACTTGGTTTAACCGCTATCAAGATTCTCGTGGTGATGTGACGTTTGATGGCGCTGGTGCGGCAAACAGCATCAGTTCACGTGTTGAAACTGGCAACATTACTTTCCGTGGTGCTGGTGCTGACAACCATTTGGTCCGTAAAGGCAAAGTAGGCGATGTTACCTTGCAAGGTGCGGGGGCATCAAACCGCATTGAGCGTACACGCCAAGCGGAAGATGTTTACGCGCAAACACGCGGTAACATTCGCTTTGAAGGTGTCGGTGGTTACAACAGCCTTTACTCCGATGTGGCACACGGTGACATCCATTTCTCCGGTGGTGGTGCTTATAACACCATTACACGAAAAGGCAGTGGCAGTAGCTTTGATGCACAAGGTATGGAATATGCCAAAGCGGAAGAGATCGTTCTCACCGCGGCGCAGATGCACGGCTTGTCGATTGATAACGGCAACAAGTTCCATGCGGTTACCGCTGTAAAGTCAGAGCGAGAGCCAAATACTTATCTGTTTGCTATCGCAGATGGTACTTACACCAAAATCAACAAAGTTCGTCTCTATAACGATCCAGAAACGGGCAAACTCAAATACTACTCTGAGGCTTGGTTTAAGCGCGGCAATCATTTAGCTGAGCTTGCTCGTTCCGATGTCTCTTCTGCTGGTGGTTTTGAAGTTAATCCAATCAATGGTGGTTACACCCTTGCTAATATTGCCGTTGAGCATCAGCAATCAGTGACGGTTCATGCCGTTGAAAAAAATCTGACTGAATATGAGTGGGTGACCTACGCCAATGGCACACTGATTGATGCGAAAGATGTGGCATTGTCAGAGGCGAAAATGGGCGGTCACGCCATCTCGACAGATGGGACGGCAGTCGATGTTCAAGCGGTGAAATCAAACCGCAAACCAAACACTTATGTTTACGCAAAAGTGCTTGGACCTTACACAAAAATTGTGGTGGTTGAACTTGCTAATGATCCCAAAACAGGGGCGCTTAAGTATCAAGCTCGCTCTTGGTACAAAGAAGGCAATCATACCGCAGACCTCGCCAATGAAGATATTTCGTCTGCAAACGGATATCACTCGATGGGCAAAGGTGGCTATTCACTCAGCGATCTGCATTACAGCGTAAACGCGGTAAGAAGCACCAGTGAAACCGTGGCCGATATCGACGAGTACACCGATCAAACCTTGTTTAAGCCAGCGACCGATAGCGGTGAAAGCTCTGGTGATGTGCATTTCAATGGTGCGGGTGGCGGCAACGTCATTAAGTCCAATGTGACTCGCGGCAATGTCTACTTTAATGGTGGCGGTATCGCTAACGTCATCCTCCACAGTTCGCAATTCGGTAATACCGAGTTCAACGGTGGTGGCGCAGCAAACGTGATTGTCAAAAGTGGCGAGGAAGGGGATCTTACCTTCCGCGGTTCGGGTTTGGCGAACGTGTTGGTTCACCAAAGTAAGCAAGGCAAGATGGATGTTTACGCGGGCGGCGCGGTAAACGTATTGGTTCGTATTGGCGATGGTCAATACCTTGCGCATTTGCTGGCTTACGGCAACATTTCCGTGCACAAAGGCAATGGTAACAGCCGTGTCGTCATGCTCGGGGGTTACAACACCCATACCCAAATTGGCTCTGGCAACGGCTTGTGGTTAGCGGCGGGCGGCTTCAACGTGATGACGCAAGTGGGCAAAGGTAATGTGGCATCGGTACTGGCTGGCGGCGCGAACGTGCTCACCAAAGTGGGTGACGGCGATCTAACCGCAGGTATGTTGGGCGGCGCAAACGTGATTACCCACATCAGCGGCGACAACGAAACCTCGAACACCACAGCGGTAGCCTTAGGCGGTGCCAACATTCTCACCAAAAAAGGCAAAGGGAATGCCCTTGCGGTGATGGGCGGTGGCGCAAACGTGCTGACGCATGTGGGCGATGGCACAACAACAGGCGTAATGGTCGGCGGTGCGAACATCCTCACCAAAGTGGGTAACGGTGACACAACAGGCATTATGCTTGGTGTGGGTAACGTACTCACGCATGTTGGTGATGGCCAAACTCTTGGTGTAATGGGCGCGGCGGGTAACATCTTCACCAAAGTGGGTGATGGAACCTCTATTGCGGTCATGATTGGTGCCGGCAACATCTTTACCCATGTGGGCGAAGGGAATGCTTGGGCGCTGATGGGCGGTTTGGGTAACGTCTTTACAAAAGTCGGCAACGGTGATGCGCTAGCCTTAATGGTGGCAGAAGCCAACGTCTTCACTCACATTGGTGATGGCATGTCGGTGGCACTGATGTTAGCCAAAGGCAACGTTGCGACAAAAGTGGGTAACGGAACCACACTGGCTGCAATGGTTGGTAACGCCAATATCTTCACTCACGTAGGCAGTGGCAGCACGTTTGCTGCAATGATCGGTCAAGCCAACATCATGACTAAAGTGGGCGATGATCTCACTGCGGCTCTGATGGTCGGTAAAGCCAACATCTACACCCATGTCGGTGATGGAACCAGCCTAGGAATATTCGCAGGCGAAGTGAACGTGATGACTAAGGTCGGTAACGGCACAACCTTAGCGGCGATGTTCGGTAAAGCCAACATCATGACACATGTCGGCGATGGTCTAACGGGCGTGTTAGCGCTGGGCGAAGCCAATATTGTTACCAAAGTGGGTGATGATTTCATGGGTGTTGTGGCGGCAGCAAAAGCCAACGTTGTGACTCATGTGGGAGACGCAACAACCGCGGCTGTCTTGGCTGGTAAAGGCAATATCCTAACCAAAGTGGGCGAAGGCACCACGGTAGGGTTGTTGATTTCCGATATCGGCAACGTGATGACTCATGTCGGAGATGGCACGACCATTGGTATTGCCAAGGGCAAGGCAAACATCATTACCAAAGTCGGCGATGGTTTGGGCGTCAACGTCGCTTGGGGGCAAGCAAACGTCTTTACCCAAGTGGGCGACGGTGATCGCTATAACTTTGCCAAAGGTGAAGCCAACGTCATCACCAAAGTGGGAGATGGCCAAGAAGTCTCCGTGGTGCAAGGTAAAGCCAACATCATTACTCATGTGGGCAATGGCGACGACTACACCGGAGCTTGGGGCAAAGCGAACGTCATTACTAAAGTGGGTAATGGCCGTAACGTGGTGCTGGCAAAAGGTGAAGCCAATATCGTGACCCAAGTAGGTGATGGTGACAGCTTTAACGCACTTTGGAGCAAAGGCAACATTGTCACCAAAGTGGGTGATGGTATGCAGGTGACGGCAGCAAAAGGCAAAGCCAATATCACCACCACCGTCGGTGATGGCTTGAGCGTGACAGCCGCCTATGGTGATGCCAACATCAATACCAAAGTCGGTGATGGTGTATCCGTTAACGTTGCTTGGGGCAAATATAACATCAACACCAAAGTGGGTGATGGCTTGAATGTTGCCGTGATGAAAGGCAAAGCGAACGCCAATATTCATATTGGTGATGGCCTAGGCATTAACGCTTCTTACGCACAAAATAACGTCGCAATCAAAATCGGCAATGGTGATTTCTACAGCTTGGCCGTTGCGTCAAGCAACACCAGCAGCAACAAGCTCTCGGCACTGTTTGATAATATCAAGCAAACCGTACTTGGTGTCGGTGGTAGCCAAGCGATAAACTACTTGGTTCAAGGTGATGAAGCATCGTCATCCGGTACGCAAAAAGGCCGTGGTGCGATTGCAACACCTGAAATCACTAAGTTGGATGGTTTCCAAATGGATGCCATTGAAGAAGTGGGCTCGGACTTGGGTGATAGCCTCACGGGCAGTGTCACTAAGGTAGATACCCCAGATCTCAACAAGATGCAAAATGCGCTCGACGTTGACGGCTCTTCTGATCAAACTCAAGCTCCGAATCTCATTGTGAATGGTGATTTTGAGCAAGGTGATCAAGGGTGGAAATCGACACACGGTGTTGAAGCTTCTCATTCGGGCAACGTCTATGGCGTGAATGGTGAAGGGCACGGCGCACGTGTGACGGAACTGGATACCTACACCAACACCAGTCTCTATCAAGATCTGACCGATCTTACGGAAGGCGAAGTCATTGGTGTGAGCTTTGATTTTGCAAAACGTGCAGGTCTATCGAATAACGAAGGCATTGAAGTTCTTTGGAACGGCGAAGTCGTCTTCTCATCGTCTGGTGACGCCTCTGCTTGGCAGCAAAAAACCTTAAAACTGACCGCACATGCCGGCAGTAACCGAATCGAATTCAAAGGCACAGGCCAAAATGATGGACTGGGCTATATCCTAGATAATGTCGTGGCGAAATCGGAATCGTCGCAACAAGCCAATGCAGTGAGTGAGCACGCGACACAAAATCAAGCGTCGCAGAATGCCCTATCAGATAAAGAGCGCGCAGAAGCGGATCGCCAACGTCTTGAACAAGAAAAGCAGAAACAGCTCGATGCTGTCGCGGGTTCACAAAGTCAGTTGGAGTCGACCGACCAAAAAGCCTTAGAAAATAACGGTCAAGCTCAACGTGATGCGGTGAAAGAAGAGTCGGAAGCCGTGACCGCCGAGTTGACAAAACTGGCGCAAGGTCTCGACGTGCTTGATGGCCAAGCAACGCATACTGGTGAGTCAGGCGACCAATGGCGCAACGATTTTGCCGGTGGTCTGCTCGATGGCGTTCAACGCCAGCTCGACGACGCCAAGCAGCTCGCCAATGACAAGATTGCTGCAGCGAAGCAGACGCAGTCTGACAATAACAGCAAAGTTAAAGAGTCCGTTGCGAAGTCTGAAGCGGGTGTCGCAAAAGGTGAGCAAAATCGAGCAGGCGCAGAGCAAGACATTGCTGATGCTAAAGCCGATGCAGAAACACGCAAAGCCGATGCTGTGGCGAAAAGTAACGATGCGAAACAGGCCGAATCTGACGCACACAGCGCAGCAAACGACGCGCAATCGCGTGGTGATCGTGATGCGATGAATGCCGAAAATAAAGCCAACCAAGCGCAAAACGATGCAAAAGGGACGAAGCAAAATGAAGGCGATCGCCCTGACCGCGAAGGCGTGACTGGCAGCGGCCTTTCGGGTAACGCTCATCGCGTAGAAGGCGCTGGCGAAACGGGCAGCCATGTCACCAATGACAGCCAAACAAACGCCGATGGTCGATTCAGTGAAGGTCTAAGCGAACAAGAGCAAGAAGCGCTGGAAGGTGCGACAAACGCAGTGAACCGTCTGCAAATTTACGCAGGTATTCGCGGAAAGAACAGCGGTAGCACAATCAGCTCAATGTTCACCGAAACAAACTCCGACAGCATTGTGGTGCCAACCGCTGCGTCTCAGGATGTGGTCCGACAAGAGATCCGCATTTCAGGGGTGAACTTAGAGGGGTTAAGTGGTGGACAAGGAAGTCAAACGACAGGGCAACATAGTTCAAAAAGTGTTCCAGGGTTTCAAAGTCATTTTGCTTCGACATCAATTGGTATAGAAAACGAACTATCTGGTCTAGTTGTGGTTCTGCCTAAGAATTCAGCGCAGACGTTTGGGTATGTGCATGATTCACAGGGTAACCCATTGTTCATGTTAACCAAAGATATGAATCAAGGCGGTTACAGCAATCCAGCTGGTATTACGGATATCAATGGACTGAACAATTGGCAGACGCACACAATTGAATTGGTTACGTATCCTAGTGAAACCAGTGATACGACGGCGATTGAAAGTCGTAAAGAAGCGATGCTTTGGTTAGCGAAAGAGTTTACAGGCCACATCAACCAGTCAAACCACCAAAGCTTGCCTCAATTGGTGAGTGAGGATGGGCGCTTTACGCTGGTTATATCGAATTCGAAGCATCTCATCGCGGCTGGTAACGGCACTGCAATCGAAGCTCAAGGGCAGACAATCGGGATGACCCCTAGTGGACAACAAGCCACGATGGCCATTAGTGCGAAAGAATTTGGTTCAAGTTCGTCACTGGAGGTCCGACTTCTAGAATCGGCACCTTGGTATCAGTCGGAACTTCGAGATGAGTTTTTAGCCAACTCTAATGAGCACAAGCTAGATGATCCAGAAGCAGCGCAAAACGTGTATGCCTATCTCACATCGGTGTATTCAAAAACGGCCGATCTAGCCAAAGAGTACGGTATCTACATCAATGATTGGGATCCTGCATCTGAGGGTTTCTCTCCAAACGCTCAAGGGTTAACCGATCCGAAAGTAAAAAATGCTTGGGAGATTTTGCCTAGAACTAAGCCTGTCAAAATGCTGGAGCTTCTAAGTGCAGATGATTCACGATACGTGAGACAACAAATCATTGAGAAGCTGAAAGGTTCACATTCAGAAAGTCTTGCTAAGAATGTATTTGAATACTTCCAGTATGGCGGTGAAGTGGCAGGGCATGGTATCAACAACGCCACAACAGGAAGTGCGCAGCAGCCTGAACCTGCGATCTTGTTTGAGTTCCGCAGTGTGCCAAGTGTTTTAAGTGAATTTGTGCCGAAAACAGAATCCACGGCAAAAGTTGATGTGAAAGCACTCGATCATTTTGATTCTGCAAGCCGTAAAGCCATCATTGTTGAAGTGAATGCTCTGGTTAGTGGTAGTGATGATTTCGATGCTTGGTATCAGGAGTATCGGGCAAGTAAGGGCCAGCCGCCAGTTAAAAATCCTAAATCCAGTGCTTCTGCGAATCACAAAGCCGAATGGTTGATGACGCAGTATGCTGATAAATGGGCGAAAATTACCGCGCCTTATATCGAAAGCAATGAGACGCTCACCTCCACCAAGCTAGCTTCTAACGATAAAGAAGAATTACATGCTTTGGGTGAAACGTCGAATCTAGAACACAACAAGCAGCAAGAAAACGTCATCATTAACAACATGTTAAATGACATACTGCCATTCTATTCACTTCGTACTGAGCGCAACCTCTTAGTGCAAGAAGGCGAAGAAGGTTTTGAAGTTCGCTCGTGGCCGGGAACCGATGGAAAGAGCAAGACCATTCTGCTTGATAATCCAGAAGATGCAGCTCAACAAAAATCCATTGAGCGCTTTATCTTGGCAAACTTTGACAACTTCGAGCAGATGCCAGATGAGCTGTTCTTAGTGGATAACAAGGTGCTCTCGCATCACGATGGCCGCACGCGAATTTTAGCGCAAAAAGAAGACGGTGCTTGGACGTACAATGCCAATGTAGAACTGATGTCTGTGACTGAGCTGCTCGATGCTGCTCATGTAAGCGGTAAAGTTCGCGGTGAAAGTTACCAACAAGTGATCGACGCTCTGACTGAGTATCATGCGAGTACGGCTGAACACGCAGACTATGAACTGGCATCTGTGGAAAAACTGCTCAACCTACGTAAACAGGTTGAAGGCTATGTGCTTGGGCATCCGGATTCTGGCCGTGTGCAAGCAATGAACGCACTGTTAAATCAGGTGAATTCCCGTCTAGAAGCCGTCTCTGTGCTTGTGGTCTCTGAGCAAAGCATCAAAGCTCATGATAGCTTTAGCCATCTGTATGACCAGCTTGATAACGCCAACTTGAAAGAGAGTAAACATCTGTATCTGGATGGAAACGGCGATTTTGTCACTAAGGGTAAAGGCAATCTTGCCAATATCGACAAGCTAGGCGGTAGCGATGCTGTACTTGAAAAAGTAAAAGCAGCCGTAAGTCATGAATATGGTCAAGTCGTTGCCGATACGATCTTCGCAGGGCTTTCTGCAAACGATCTGGCAAAAGATGGTAAAGGCATTGATATCGCTGGTTTAAACAAAGTACACCAAGCGATTGAACAGCACATGTCGCCAGTGAGCGCAACCATGTACATCTGGAAGCCGAGTGATCACAGCACACTAGGTCATGCCGCATTGCAAATTGGCCAAGGTCGTACGCAGCTTGAAGGTCAAGCCGCAGCAGACTTCAACAAGCAGAATTATGTGAGTTGGTGGCCACTAGGTAGCAAGTCATCCAATATTCGCAATATCTTCAACGTTGCAACAGAAGATCAGCCTGATATTAAATTGCGTTGGAGCGATTTCAGCCAACCAGCTCATCAAAATGACACACTTGAGCACGATATGGCATCGGAAGAAAACGACGGCTTTGGTTTGAATGATGGTGAAACTAAGCTGAAACGCTTTGTCGAGAAGCTCAACGCCGCGAAAGGTATCGATGCTTCATACAAAGACGCTTCTGAAGGTTATGCGAGTGTACTATTGGGCAATCCGGATATGCTTGCATCGACAGGCATTCCAGCGCATGTTTTCCAGCCATTCGTCGACCAATGGAATGACACCAGCTACGACATGATGGACGTAGCAAACCGTTTTGCTGAAGAGCTACAGAAACAAGCTCAGGCAAGCGGTGACCCAGCCCTTGTGGAAAAACGTATCGACAACGTGGTTCGTCTGTTTGCTGAAAGAGCGCTAGAAGAAATCGAAGCCTTTAAGGCCAGCCAAGCAGATGAAGGCCGAGTGTTCCGCATTAACCTTGAAGGGTTGGATGTGGCTGCGATGCAAGCTGAATGGAACCGTCTAAGCAACGATCCGGATGCTCGCTATCAGTTGTTGACCAAAAACTGCTCAAGTACAGTCGCAAAAGTGTTGAAAGCGGGTGGCGCTGACAAACTTATTGGCCACACATGGCGACCTAAGTTTGGTGTTTGGACGCCGACAGAGCTTTTCAACTTTGGTCAGGCGCTGCAGGAAGCTCAGCTTGAAATTGCCGCGAAGAAGCAAAGTCATCAAGTCACTGATGCCTTGTCAGGTAACAAGGTCAAGGTCGTGGTTGATTTAGCGCAAATCTTTACGGTGCAAGAGCTGAAAGAAAGAGCAAAAGTTTTTGCTAAACCGATTGGCGCATCCTACCAAGGTATTCTCGATCAACTCGACCTTGTGCATCAGGCTAAAGGCCGCGATCAAATCGCAGCGAGCTTTGAGCTTAATAAGAAGATTAATGCCTACATCGCTGAACATCCAACTTCGGGGCGGAATCAAGCGCTAACGCAGTTGAAAGAGCAGGTCACCAGTGCGTTGTTTATCGGTAAGATGCAAATTGCCCAAGCGGGTATTGATGCAATCGCACAAACAAGACCGGAGCTTGCCGCTCGTATATTTATGGTCGCGATTGAAGAAGCCAACGGTAAACACGTAGGTTTGACGGATATGATGGTTCGTTGGGCCAATGAAGACCCATACTTGGCACCGAAGCATGGTTACAAAGGCGAAACGCCAAGTGACCTTGGTTTTGATGCGAAGTACCACGTAGATCTAAGTGAGCATTACGCTGATTTCAAACAGTGGCTAGAAACGTCTCAGTCGAACGGGTTGTTGAGTAAAGCGACGTTGGATGAATCCACTAAAACAGTTCATCTTGGCTATAGCTATCAAGAACTGCAGGATTTGACGGGTGTGGAATCGGTGCAAATGGCATTCTACTTCCTGAAAGAAGCGGCGAAGAAAGCGGATCCGATTTCTGGTGATTCAGCTGAAATGATACTGCTGAAGAAATTTGCAGATCAAAGCTACCTATCTCAACTTGATTCCGACCGAATGGATCAAATTGAAGGTATCTACCGCAGTAGCCATGAGACGGACGTTGACGCTTGGGATCGTCGTTACTCTGGTAAAGGCTACGATGAACTGACGAATAAGCTTGCTAGCGCAACGGGTGTTGACGAGCAGCTTTCGGTTCTTCTGGATGATCGTAAAGGCCTCTTAATTGGTGAAGTGCATGGCAGCGACGTTAACGGCCTGCGCTTTGTTAATGAACAGATGGATGCACTGAAAAAGCAGGGAGTCACTGTTATTGGCCTTGAGCATTTACGCTCAGACCTTGCGCAACCGCTGATTGATCGCTACCTAGCTACGGGTGTGATGTCGAGTGAATTAAGCGCAATGCTGAAAACAAAGCATCTCGATGTCGCTCTGTTTGAAAACGCACGTGCTAACGGTATGCGCATTGTCGCGCTGGATGCAAACAGCTCTGCACGTCCAAACGTTCAGGGAACAGAACATGGTCTGATGTACCGTGCTGGTGCTGCGAACAACATTGCGGTGGAAGTATTGCAAAATCTGCCTGATGGCGAAAAGTTCGTTGCTATTTACGGTAAAGCGCATTTGCAGTCTCACAAAGGGATTGAAGGGTTCGTTCCTGGTATCACGCACCGCCTCGATCTTCCTGCGCTTAAAGTCAGTGACTCGAACCAGTTCACAGTTGAACAAGACGATGTGAGTCTACGTGTTGTCTACGATGATGTTGCTAACAAACCGAAGATCACGTTCAAGGACAGTTTGAGTGGCGCAAATACCGCTCTTCACAATCAAAATGTGAATGATTGGGAACGTGTTGTCGTGACTCCGACAGCAGACGGTGGTGAAACCCGTTTTGATGGTCAAATCATCGTGCAAATGGAGAACGATGCTGTTGCTGCAAAAGCGGCTGCGAACCTTGCGGGTAAGCACCCAGAAAGCAGTGTGGTGGTGCAGCTCGATTCTGATGGTAACTATCGCGTGGTGTATGGTGAACCATCAAAACTGGATGGAAAGCTACGCTGGCAGTTAGTGGGTCATGGTCGTGATGACTCAGAAAGTAACAACACGCGTTTAAGTGGCTACAGTGCCGATGAGCTGGCAGTGAAACTGGCCAAGTTCCAGCAGTCGTTTAATCAAGCGGAAAATGTCAGCAGCAAGCCCGATCATATCAGTATTGTTGGCTGCTCTTTGGTGAGTGACGACAAGCAAAAAGGCTTTGGTCATCAGTTTATCAATGCGATGGATGCGAATGGTCTTCGTCTTGATGTCTCTGTCCGCAGTTCTGAACTGGCTGTAGACGAAACGGGGCGTAAGCATACCAAGGATGCGAATGGCAATTGGGTTCAAAAGGCCGAAAGCAACAAAGTGTCGCTAAGCTGGAACGAGCAAGGTGACGTTGTTGCCAAGGATGAGCGTATTCGCAATGGTATTGCGGAAGGCGACATCGACTTATCTCGCATTGGTATCAGCGACGTTGACGAGCCTGCTCGTGGTGCGATTGGTGACAACAAAGATGTGTTTGATGCGCCAGAAAAACGCAAAGCGGAGACAGAGACCTCATCTTCTTCTGCAAACAACAAGCTCAGCTACTCAGGTAATATTCAAGTCAACGTGGGTGATGGTGAGTTTACCGCAGTGAACTGGGGCACATCGAATGTGGGTATCAAAGTCGGCACGGGTGGCTTTAAGTCGTTGGCCTTTGGTGACAATAACGTCATGATTCACATCGGCAATGGTGAGAGCAAGCACAGCTTCGATATTGGTGGTTATCAGGCACTAGAAGGTGCGCAAATGTTCATCGGTAATCGCAACGTGAGCTTCAACAAAGGTCGAAGCAATGATCTGATTGTGATGATGGATAAGTCAATTCCGACTCCGCCATTGGTCAACCCGTTTGACGGTGCCGCTCGTATTTCGGGTGTGCTACAAAGCATTGCCACTTCGGGTGAGGGCAAAGATTGGCTCGCGGCTCAAGAACAGCAATGGACATTGTCTGGTGCGAAAAAGTTCGTCAAAGATATGTCTGGTTTGGATCAGAGCAGCAGTGTTGATTACACCAGCTTGGTTGAACTGGACTCGCAGAATGAGCGCAGTAGCCGTGGCTTGAAGCACGATGCAGAAGCAGCTCTGAATAAGCAGTACAATCAATGGCTAAGCGGCAACGGTAATAATGACACCAGCAAGCTCAGCCGCGCAGATAAGCTGCGTCAAGCCAATGAGAAGCTTGCGTTTAACTTTGCCGTGGGTGGTCAAGGTGCGGATATCCAAGTGACGACAGGTAACTGGAACTTCATGTTTGGTGACAACATCCAGTCTATTTTGGATACCAACCTAGGTTCATTGTTTGGCCTCATGACACAGCAGTTCTCTGCCACGGGTCAGGCAAAAACAACCTTCACCTACACGCCAGAAGATTTGCCTCGTCAGCTTAAGAATAAGCTATTAGGTCAGTTAGCTGGCGTGGGTGCAGAGACCACGCTGGCGGATATTTTTGGCGTGGATTACACCGCGTCAGGTCACATTGTTTCGCGTAATGGTGAAGCTGTTGATGGCGTGGCGATTCTCAAAGAGATGTTGGAGGTCATTGGTGAGTTCAGTGGTGACCAACTGCAAGCCTTTGTTGACCCTGCTAAGTTACTGGATAGCTTGAAAGCGGGTATCAAAACGGGGGCAGATGGCATTAAGTCTTTTGCTGAAACTCATGGACTGAAAGAGAAAGCGCCAGAAGAGGAAGAGAGCAAGCCTTCGGTTTCTTACAATGGTGAGATCTTGAACAGTACGCAAGGTGCGACTGTGGCTGATGGCAGCACTGAAACAACAGAAACACCAGATCGTGCCTTCGGCTTTAACTCACTAAACCTGCCTAACTTGTTTGCCACTATTTTTAGTCAAGACAAGCAGAAAGAGATGAAATCGCTGGTGGCAAATCTCAAAGAGAATCTCACCGCTGATCTGTTGAACATGAAAGAGAAAACGTTTGATTTCCTTCGTAACAGTGGTCATCTCCAAGGTGATGGCGATATCAACCTCTCCCTAGGAAACTACAACTTCAACTGGGGTGGTGATGGTAAAGATCTCGGTGCGTATCTAGGAGACAACAACAACTTCTGGGGTGGACGAGGCGATGATGTGTTCTACGCAACAGGCACGTCAAACATCTTCACGGGCGGCGAAGGCAATGACATGGGCGTTCTGATGGGACGTGAAAACATGATGTTTGGTGGTGATGGCAACGACACGGCAGTGGTTGCAGGACGCATTAACCATGTCTTCCTTGGTGCCGGTGATGACCAGTCGTTTGTCTTTGGTGAAGGCGGTGAGATTGACACCGGCTCAGGCCGTGACTACGTGGTGACGTCTGGCAACTTCAACCGTGTGGATACGGGTGACGATCAAGACTACTCCGTGACGATTGGCAACAACAACCAAGTAGAGCTAGGCGCTGGCGATGACTTTGCCAATGTCTTCGGTAACTACAACCGTATCAATGCAAGCGCTGGCAACGATGTTGTGAAGCTAATGGGCTATCACGCGGTGTTGAATGGCGGTGAGGGCGAGGATCATCTTATCGCAGCGGCCATTTCTAAGTTCAGTCAATTCAACGGTGGCGAAGGGCGCGATCTGATGGTGTTGGGTGGTTATCAAAATACGTTCAAAGGTGGCACGGATGTGGACAGCTTTGTGGTGAGCGGTGATGTTATCGACAACCTTGTTGAAGACATTCGCAGCGAAGATAACATTGTCTTCAATGGCATTGATTGGCAGAAGCTGTGGTTCGAACGCAGCGGATACGACCTGAAGTTGTCTATTCTTCGTGACCCGGCAAGCGACAGTGACCAAGCGAAGTTTGAGCATATTGGCTCGGTGACGTTCAGTGATTACTTTAACGGTAATCGAGCGCAGGTGATCATCGCAATGGGTGACAAAGACGCGACGGGTGAACGTGAGTACACCACCTTGTCTGAGAGTGCAATTGATGCGCTGGTACAAGCCATGAGTGGCTTTGACCCTCAGGCAGGTGACAATGGATTCATCGATAACCTAGACAGCAAATCTCGCGTGGCGATTACCACTGCGTGGGCAGACGTTGTCCATAAAAAGGGTATAACGGTGTAATATTCACCTTCCATTAATATCAAAGCCGCCTGAATAAAGGCGGCTTTTTTATGGTAGCAACGTTATCTCATTTGTGGTGTTCAGCAAGAAACGAGCATAGAGCTTTAGTTGTTATGCCATTCTCTCTAATCAATCCTTTTTACCTGTGTCATTTCACATAGAAACGCGGATTGCTGGTGCCCCAAATGGTGTAAAGCTCCGGAAAAATCACCTCGGCGTTTTCTTCCATTTCACCGACAGAGATGTGCTGATTTTTTTCAGCGCCAAAGAGCGTCACCTCGTCGCCGGGCAGTACGCCTTTGATATTGGACACATCCACCATCGTAGTATTCATTGAAGCAACACCCACCACATTGGCGCGTTGGCCGTTGATCAGCACTTGCGCTTTATTGCCCATTTTTCGTGGGTAGCCATCGGAATAGCCGACTGTGAGGTTTGCCATCACCGCATCATTTGCTGTGGTAAATGTGCTGTCGTAACCCACGGTGCTGCCTGCCGGAAGCGAATGAAGTGAAGCAATGCGAGTCTTAAACGCCACAATAGAAGGGTATTCAGGGTTGGTCGGGAGATCGCCATAGAGCACGCCACCTGGACGAACCATATCCAACTGCGCTTCAGGGACATTTAACGCGGTGTAGGAATTGGCCACATGTAGGGTGATCTCTTCGCGTTTTAGCCCGGCGCTTTCCATTAACCATTGTGCATGTTGGTTAAAGCTCTTTAGCTTTGATCGTACGTCTTCTGCATTGTAATTCGGGAAATGGGTCATGATACCAACCACGGCAACGGAAGGGTGCGTTGCAATGGCGACCGCTTCTTTTTGTCCACGTTCGGTACTCATATCAATACCATTACGGCCCATGCCACCGTCATTGAGCGCAAGATGAACTTTAATGGTTTTGTTGTACTTTTCTGCCAAGCTTGCCAACTCACGAGCTTGTTGCTCACTGCCAATCAACTCTTCGATATCAAGAGAGAGAGCCTGTTCAATTTCACTCGTGCTAGCGGAGCGCACGCGGATTAACTCACCTTCAAATCCACTTTCTCGGACTAATTTCGCCTCCGCATTACTGGCGATAGCCACGCAGGGAATTTGTTGTTCAAGAATGGTTGGCATCAAACCACGAATTCCGTTGCCATAAGCGTCGGCTTTCATCACCGCGCAAATTTTGGTTTGTGGGGCAATGTGCGATTTAAATTGTTCAATGTTGTTTTTAAATTGGCCGAGGCTGATTTCGAGCCAAGCATTGGACCCGGCGATTTGGCTGGTTTGGTGAACCGTGTTGTCGAGTAAGAGAGGTGCGCTGTAAGAGAAAGCCGGAGTGAGACTGGCGCTAGCGATGGCAATGGATAGAAGGGTCTTTTTAAAGTTCATGTTATTTCCCTAAGAAAAACCCCAGCACTCAGGCCGGGGTGGTTGTATTAATTCAATTTGAAACGACTCATGACGTCTTGCAGCGAGACAGAAAGTTGAGTCAATTCACGGCACGCTTGCGCGGTTTGCTGCGACCCTTGCGCGACTTCTTGTGAAGCCATGTGAATGTTCTCTATATTGCGGCTGAGTTCTTCCGCAACGGAATCTTGTTGTCCACATGCGGTGGCAATTTGCGCGCCCATGTCTGCGATGTTCGCGATGGACTTTTCAATCGAGCCCATTAACTCTTGTGCGTTGTTACCTTGCTCAACACAAGCACCAATACTGGTTCTTGAATCTTCGGTTGCGTGTTTGGCTTGTTTTGCCAAATCCTGCAGTTTCTCGATGATCGACGTGATTTCACCGGTTGAATCTTGAGTACGGCCTGCCAAGGTTCTCACTTCATCGGCAACAACCGCAAAGCCGCGGCCAGATTCGCCAGCGCGCGCTGCTTCAATGGCTGCATTCAGTGCCAAGAGGTTTGTTTGGTCAGCAATACCACGAATCACATCCACCACAACGTTGATCTGGTTCGATTGGGCTTCAAGCTCGGCCACCGTGTCACCCGCTTTGGCAATGATGTCGGCCACCTCTTCGATCGACACTACCATTTGATGCGTCTCTTTCGCGCCATCTTGAGTACGGCGATTCGCGTCGTACGCTTGCGATGCAGAGTCTTCGGTATTGCGAGCTACGTCTGCCACTGCCGCTTTCATTTCAGTCATGGCGGTTGCAACTAACGTTACCTGCATTTGTTGATCTTTCATGCCAGAAGCGGACATTTCAGAAATCTGTGTCATCTCTTCTACTGCACTGCTCAATTGGGTTACAGCGGCAATCACGTTGTCGATCACTTGGCGCAAATCGTCTTGCATCTTAATGGTGGCGTCTGCCAGCTCACCCAACTCATCGTTACCGATCGCGTTACGGTCAAGATCTTGTGACAGATCACCACGTGCAATGGCGTTCGCCTGACGAACAACGATATTCAGTGGCCCACAAATGATACGAGTTAATAGCAGCGTCATGATCACCATCACAGCAAAGATAGCGATGTTGCTGATAACCGCAGTGGTGTTTAGGCCGTTAACAGACGACAGAATTTGATTCTTGTTGCTGTCCATTGCGCCTTTGAGAATCATCACCAACTTGTTCACTTCCGTCTCGATCGATTCAAAGGTCGACAGTGAGTTGGTGAGAATTGGATAAGCGGTGTCTTTGTCGCCAGCCAGCAATGCGTCGTTAAACTTACTCATGGTGTTGAGGTAACCATTCCAAAGTGACATTAAACGGTTGTAGGTTTGCTCTTCTTCACCTGGCCAGATGCTTTTTCCATACGCGGCGAGTTCCGTTTCGATCTCTCGACGGATGCTTTCGTTACGTGTAATAGTCTGCCTGATTTGGTTCTCGTCGTTCATTGCGAACACAGCAAATTGAGTACGACGCCAATATGAGATTTTATCTCGTACAGCATCCACTCTTTCCATCGCGGGTAGTGTATCTTCGGTGTAGTTTAATAGCTCGGACTTTACCGTATTGAGCTCTGTGGATAAAAAGATCCCGAACGCGATATTGATGACGGCTATGATTGAAAATGCTGCTGCGATTTTCTTGCCGATTGATAGATTTTTAATAAACATGAATGAGTTACCTTCTATGCTTGGTATCAATTATTGCCATTGCAATCTACATCCATATATTTAAAAGTGTGATTTCCTACCAAAATTTCGCGTAATTTATCATTTTTATCATTAGTTGGCGATATTTATTTTGAGCTCTAAATGAAACTTGGTGTTTATCACTTAATATTTGAATGATTGCTAGAGAAATCGGTTTGATTTCACATACCGCTTTAGCTTCAATTTGACTTATTGACATAAGCATAGAAAGCAAAGTGCGCTTCATCCAATCGAAGTGTGTTTAATTTTTGATTCGAAGCGGCTTCCGCTTCGAGCTTGGTACTTTCTAAGCAGGTATTTTCCAAGCAAGGTATTTTCCACCGATGCAATTTTTTAAGCCGAGTATTGTGTGGCAACTCAATTTACATATTCTGGTAGTTCGGTCCACCACCGCCTTCTGGCGGTGTCCACGTAATGTTCCCTGACGGATCTTTGATGTCGCAGGTTTTACAGTGTAAACAGTTGGCGGCATTTATTTGCAAATAGGGGCCGCTTTCGCCTTCAATAATCTCATACACACCAGCGGGGCAATAACGTTGTGCAGGCTCATCGTACAAATTCAGATGGCGCTTGAGTGCTGTGTCGAGATCGTTCACCATCAGGTGGCAGGGCTGATTTTCCTCATGTTGAGTGGCGGAAAGATAAAGTGATGAGGGTTTGTCAAAGCTCAATACACCATCCGCTTTTGGGTACGCAATGGGAGTGACAACGGCGCACTCATCCAAACAAAGGTGATCGGCTCTATCATCCACAATATGCCAACTGGGGGCTTGGCCGGTGAGAGGATACCAAAGATTTTGTTCAAAGGTATTCAGAGCCCCACCAACGAGCGGCCCATAGCGATGTAGGGCGGCAGAGAAGTTTTTCGTCTGCGCGAGCTCATCAAAAAGCCAAGAGTGTTCAAATTCACTTTGATAGTCCGCTTCAGTATTTTGCTCGGGCGATTGCCACGCTTTGAAAATGGCCTCAGCGGCGAGCATGCCCGATTTCATCGCTGTATGGCAGCCCTTAATTTTGCCACTATTGAGGGTGCCTGCATCGCAGCCAATCAGCAACCCTCCGGCAAACTGCTGTCTGGGCAGTGAATGCAGCCCGCCCTTGGTGATGGCTCTAGCACCGTAAGCGACGCGCTCCGCGCCTTGCAATAGCGGGGCGATAGCGGGGTGATGCTTCATACGTTGGAATTCTTCAAATGGACTGAGATAGGGGTTGCTGTAGTTCAGGTCGGTGATCAAACCAACGCAAACTTGATGGTTATCCATATGGTATAGAAACCCACCCCCTTGGCTATCAGTGTCACTTAAAGGCCAGCCAGCGAAGTGGGTGACGTGGCCTGCTTGATAGGCTGGGTTTTCCTGAGGCAGTTGCCAAATTTCCTTGATCCCCAAAGCGTAGTGTTGTGGTGGCTTACCTTGGTCGAGAGCGAAGTGCTCAATCAGCTGTTTACCCAAATGACCACGCGCACCTTCAGCAAATACGGTAAAGCGCGCTTTTAGCTCGATGCCTGCTTCAAATCCTGCTTTAGGCTGAGATTGCTTGTCCAGACCCATGTCGGTGGTAACGACTCCCGTGACAATGTCACTTTTATTGATCACCGCCTCTTTGGCAGGAAAGCCAGCAAAGACCTCTACACCAAGAGCTTCTGCTTGTTTGGCCAACCAGCGGCAGAGATTACCCAAACTGATCACATAGTTGTCACTGCTGTTGTGAAGTGATTTAGGTACCAGAAAGGCAGGCACTTCAATGTGGTTATGCGCGGTAGTGAGATAAAGCAAGCGATCTTGTGTGATGGGCGTGTCGACTGGTGCCCCTTGATCCTGCCAATCGGGAAAGAGCTCTGCCAATGCACGAGTTTCAAACAAGGCACCAGAGAGGATATGCGCGCCCACTTCTGAGCCCTTTTCTAACACACAAATGGAGAGGGTTTGATTGGAGGCTTGGGCGAGTTGCGCCAAGCGACAAGCGGCTGACAGACCGGCTGGCCCCGCTCCAACAATCACGACATCGAATTCCATGCATTCTCTTTCCATAATGTAAACCTGCCGCTACAGAGTCGTTCATTGGCTTAAATATAGTCCAGTTGACGTAAACGTAAACTTTACTAAGCTGAAATTACCATGTTGCACAAATGTTAACTCAATGAATCTTCGGACAGTTATTTGACGATATTGAAGTAAAGATGTTGGCTAAATAGCTTTTATTTCAAATGGTTGGTGATGTCCATTAAGGAGGCTGCGTGAAAGTATTGGTGGGTATCAAACGCGTGATCGACCCTTATCTCAAAGCGCGTGTAAAAGCGGACGGTTCTGGCGTTGAAATGGCCAATGTGAAAATGACGCTCAATCCGTTTTGCGAAATCGCGGTAGAAGAGGCCGTGCGCCTCAAAGAAGCGGGCCATGCAGAGGAAGTGATCGTTGTCTCCATTGGTGACGAAAGCTGCCAAGAGCAATTAAGAGCCGCGTTGGCGCTGGGGGCGGATAGAGCGATTCATGTCGATCTCTCTTCTGTGGTGGAGAATGCGCAAAATGTGTTGGTGGTAGAACCGCTCACGGTGGCAAAAATTCTCCATCGTCTGATGGAGCAAGAATCGGTTGGATTAGTGCTGCTGGGAAAACAGTCTGTCGACAGTGATAATAACCAAGTGCCGCAAATGCTGGCGGCATTGAGCCAAAGACCTTGCGCAACGTTTGCTTCCAAAGTCGTTGTTTCGGGTGAGCAGGTCAACGTGACGAGGGAAGTCGATGGCGGGTTGGAGGCGTTGCGATTAGTACTTCCTGCCATCATCAGTACGGATCTGCGCCTAAACGAGCCAAGATATGCTTCTTTACCCAACATTATGAAAGCCAAGCAAAAACCATTGGATGTGATCACTCCGCAGCAGCTCTCCATTGAGATTAAATCGCATCAGCAATTACTGACGGTGAGCACGCCAACAGAGCGCCAAGCCGGAGAGCGGGTGGCGAATGTGGATCAGCTCATCGAAAAATTGAGAAACGACGCCAAGGTGCTGTAATGCCAGCCGTGACAATGGAGAGAGTAAAGTGATGGAAATAAATGACGTAAAAGTGCTGTTTCTGACTGAGCATAATGACCGGAATATTTGTCCTGAAAGCTTACGAGCCATGAGCGCAGCGTTGCAACTGCAACCTAAGGGCATTACGGCGCTGATCATCGGCCATCAATGCGATGCCGTGATCGAACATGCGCAGCGTATCCAAGGAATCGCAGAGATCATAGTGCTGGATTCGCCAGCCTATCACCATCGTTTGGCAGAGAGCATGGTGCCTGTGATGGCGCAGTTGAGTGAGCCTTATACGCACGTGCTCGCAGCGGCAACCACCTTTGGTAAAAATATACTGCCTGGTGTCGCGGCACTGCGTGATGTTGGTCAGTTGTCCGATGTGGTGGCGATTGAATCGGACGATACCTTTGTTCGGCCAATTTATGCGGGGAATGCGCTGGCCACGGTTAAATCACTCGATGGAGTCAAAATGCTTTCCATTAGAAGCTCTGCGTTTGAAGCCTTATCTGACAAAGGCTTAGGTGAAAATAGCAGCAATCAGGTGCCGGTTGTGCGACTCGACAAGGTCGTGGCCGCCGAAAACAGCGAGTTTGTCGGTTTGGAGAAGGTAGAAAGTGAGCGGCCAGATTTGCCCAACGCGAGAGTCGTGGTGTCTGGCGGCCGTGGCTTAGGCAGCAAAGAGCAGTTTGCTATGGTGGAACAATTGGCCGATAAGTTAGGCGCTGCGGTGGGGGCTTCGCGAGCAGCGGTCGATGCGGGTTATGTGTCGAATGATCTGCAAGTGGGGCAAACTGGGAAAATCGTTGCACCGGAGCTGTATATTGCGATTGGCATTTCAGGCGCGATACAGCATCTTGCTGGCATGAAGGAGTCGAAAGTCATTGTCGCGATAAACAAAGACCCAGACGCACCAATATTTCAAGTGGCGGACTACGGTTTGGTGGGCGATCTGTTTGACATCCTGCCGGAACTGTTAGAAAAGGTGTAGAAAGACGCCGAGGTTTTTGAGATGCCCAGTTTGTCGAAACGTAGGGGATTTGTCAGGCTTCGTCGCCGATTCTTGCGTGTTTAACTTTGCATTTTCATCATCGATTCTCACCAAGCAATCTTAAGGGCTTCCTAGTGGAAGCCCTTAATTCATTAGCTTTTATGCACTGCCTGAGCAACAAGCTACACACTGGGCTTTCTTAAATGCTCTGCCAACGCCTTAGTAAAGCGCGCCGCTTCACCACCCGTACAAGCACGATGGTCAAAGGTGATCGACAAAGGCATTGCTTTGACGGCCACGGCTTTTCCTTCCCGAAGCACCACTTTCTCAATGATTCGACCCGCCCCCACAATCGCCACTTGCGGTGGCGACACCACAGGCGTGGCATAAATTCCGGCGATGGCACCAAAATTCGATAGGGTGATCGTAGCGTGTTGCAACTGCTCACGGCCAATTTTACGCTCGCGAATTCCCGAAACGGTTTGATTGATCCAAGTACGAATGTCGTCGGGTGAAAACTCATCGGCATGTCGCATCACAGGCACATACAAACCGTGGGCACTGTCCACGGCCACACCAATATTCACGGTATGATGCACACAGCGAGTGACGGTATCAGCATCAAACCATGCGTTTAATGCTGGTTCTTGCTGGCAGGCGTAAACGACCGCTTGAACCAAACGAACGGTAATGTCTTCTTGACTGCTCCAATGTTCTAATAGTGCTTCCTCGGTAATGGTGACTGCAGCCACTTGCAGATGAGATTCGGTCATCGTGGTCATCATGGTGCGTCGTGCGCCTTTGAGCACTTCCGTACCGGGGCGTTGTTTACCCGCTTCGTCGTAGACATCGTGATCCATAATCAACCCGGATGGGCCAGTACCAGACACCATATCCAAATTCACCCCGAGTTTTTGCGCCAGCAAACGAGCCGATGGTAAGGCAGTCACCCGTTTCTCTGTGGTGTGGTTTTGGTTGCCACCGATCCAAAAATCGTCCACTTTCACCTGATGCATCTGATTGGACACATGGCCCACCACCGTGGCGGCATCTTCGCGTTGTTGCACTTTTTTGTCTTGGCTAGTGGCGGCTTCGCCGTCTTCGATTTCCAGCAACGGCGCACCTATGTTAACGACATCGCCTTCGTTACCATGCCGAGTGACAACAGTTCCGGCCCAAGGGGCTGGCACATCAACCGTTGCCTTGGCGGTTTCCACGGTGAGGATCACTTGGTCGACTTCTACTTTGTCACCGACGCTGACGTGCCACTTAATAATTTCTGACTCAGCGAGCCCTTCGCCAAGATCCGGTAGGATAAAGGTTTTCATTTCCAGCCCTCCATAAGCTCACGAGCGGCGAGCACAATATCTTGCTCTTGAATCATGAAGTAATCCTCATTGCGGTAGTAAGGCATGATGGTATCCATACCCGTTACGCGTTTAGGTGGTGCTTTCAGCAAGCACATTGCCTGCTCAGCGACGCGGGCAATGATCTCACCACCGACGCCACCGCTGCGACTGGCCTCGTGCACCACCAATAAACGTCCGGTTTTTTCTAAAGATTGGAAAATGGTTGCCATATCAAGTGGCTTGATACTGGCTAAATCGATCACTTCCGCTTCAATGCCTTGTGAGGAGATCGTTTGAGCGGCTTGCAGAGATTCCACCACGCACGCGCCCCATGTCACTAAGGTTACATCGCGGCCTTTACGCAAGGTGAAACAGCTATCAAGTGGTAGAGCTTCGCCGTTATCCACCACCTCCGATTTAACGGTGCGGTAAATGCGTTTGGGTTCAAAGAACATCACAGGATCATCACTGCGGATGGCGGCGAGCAGAAGTCCGTAAGCGCGCTGAGGCGAAGAAGGAATCACCACCTTAAAGCCGGGAATATGGGCAAAGAGCGCTTCGATACTTTCAGAGTGGTGCTCTGGGGCGTGAATACCGCCGCCAAAAGGGGCGCGAAACACCGCAGGGCAGGTGAGTCGTCCTCGAGTGCGATTTCGCATTCTCGCCGCATGACAAATCAGGTGTTCCATCGCTGGAAACACAAAGCCTTGAAACTGAAATTCGGCAACTGGCCTCATTCCTTGTGTCGCCATACCCACCGCTACGCCACCAATTAACGCTTCGGCCAGCGGCGAGTCCATCACGCGCTTTAGGCCAAATTTCTGTTTGAGACCGACGGTTGCGCGAAACACGCCGCCGTTGTCCCCCACATCTTCACCAAGCACCACGACGTTTGCATCGCGTTCCATCTCGTGATGAAGGGCGAGGTTGACTGCTTCAACTAGGGTAAGTTCAGCCATGCTTGCCTCCCTGCATGCGCATTGCTTTATTAATTAACATGTCTCGTTGAGCATGGAGCTCGGTCGGCAGCGAGGCGTAGAGATAATCAAAGGCACTTTCGGGGGCTTGTGGCGGAAGCGAAAGATAATGTGCAACGGCTTGCTCCACTTGTTGTTTGCAATGGGCTAACCATTGTTGCTCGAGCTCTTCATTCCACAGCCCTTGAGCGGTTAAATAGGCTTGAAGACGTTTGATGGGTTCATACTGCCATGCTTGTTTTAACTCATCGGCGCTGCGATATCGGCTTGCATCGTCGGCAGTGGTGTGATCACTCAGACGATAGCTGATGGCTTCAATCAATGTCGCGCCTTTGCCTTTCCTTGCTCTGTCCAAAGCGTTGTTAACGGCATCGTAAACAGCGACTACGTCATTGCCATCCACGGTGATTCCGGGAATGCCAGCTCCTTTGGCTTTCTCTGACAGCAAATCTGCCGCACATTGCAACTGACGAGGAACGGAGATCGCCCACTGGTTGTTGTTAACGACAAACACTAAAGGTAAATGCCATACGCCCGCGCAGTTAATGGATTCCAAAAAATCGCCTTTGGAGGTTGCCCCATCGCCACAGGTCACCAAAGCGGCGTCATGATTACCTTGAATTTTGAGCGCGGAGGCAACGCCAACGGCGTGCGTGCATTGGGTGGCAATGGGAACACAGAAGGGTAAATCAGCGCAGTGTAAGTGACTTTCTTCGGGACAAAAATCGCTGCCGCGTTCATCTCCGCCCCAATATTGCAGGTTTTTCTCCATGCCAATACCACGAACCCACATGGCGGGCATGTCTCGATAGTAAGGAATGAATACGTCAGAAGGTTTGAGCGCGTGACCAATGCCAACCCCAAATGCTTCAGAGCCAAGGTGGGATGGGTAGGTGCCAAGTTTCCCCGTTCTTTGTAGCGCCACCGCTTTATTGTCGTACGCTCTGGTGATGAGCATGTCGCGGTAAAATTGGACAAGACGCTCCCCGCTAGCCCAAGAAGGGAGCGGGCTTTGCACATTCCCTTCATAGTCGAGGGATCGGTGCATTGGCAGTGCCTGAATATTCATCTCAAGCTCCTTTTGATTAGCCTACCGCCATAGGAGATAAGCTGACACAAGAATGAAAGAGAATGTCCAATTCACATCACATGAGATGCGCTAGATATGCGCAATTTCTTAAAATTGTCTCCTGTGAAAACGAAAGTGGCTATTTGATGCTTCTGCATTTACCAACTTCCACAGTGATCCATCTTGGGACATCCGATTTACTGTAAGTGTAATCAAAATGTTAAATTTCGCTAAGATTAGATTGTTTTCAAGCAGTAAACTCTGCCTTACACCGCTGAGAATTAGGACAATGTTTCAGCTTTGGCATTTGGGCTTGTTAAAATTTGAAGGAAATAACTAGGGTCTGTTGACCTTTTGCGGTTAAATTTTGTTCGAGAAAAAAGTGTTTTAATCGCGGCGAGAGGTTTGTCGCCTAGTCATTCTAAGCAAAACACCTCTCAACAAAGAGTAAAACGCTTTTATCCGAACCCTTCGGGCAGCGTTTGTGACTCCTTTTTGCTGCGTTATCGGCTTATCAGGTAGGGCAGCTACATTTCAAAGCCTCTGCCTTGCACAAAGAACCCACAAACTGCTGCAAAAATCAGCTCAAAAGGTCAACAGACCCTATGGTTGACAGAAAACATCTCAGAATATTCGTGAAAAAAGATGAGCGTTATTTATCTGTGGAAGAAAGAAAAACGCCTTCCGTTGGGAAGGCGCATTATCGATATCGGCTTGTGTAATGCTTACTGAGCGAAGCTCAATAGATGCTGTTTAACGGCATCAGATGTGAAGGCATTGTTGACACTGATGGTGTAGATATCGAAGTATTCCGCTTCTGTCAGCTTAAACGCCTCAACGACTTTACGCACTTCGTCGGTCATCGTGGTGTTCGACACGGTACGGTTGTCGGTGTTGATCGTCACGGCAATACCGTCTTTGTAGAACGCTTTAATTGGATGTTCACTCAAGCTGTTGACAGCCTTGGTCTGAACGTTACTGCTAGGGCAGGTTTCCAGAGCCACTTCTTCCCCTTTAACAAGCTGGTAAGCTTCTGGGTGGTTGTGGATGAAGATGCCGTGGCCAACACGCTCTGCGCCAAGCAAAGAAATCGCGTCATAGACATTTTGTCCTGCACCTTGCTCACCTGCATGAATAGTGATGCGGTAACCCAACTCTTTTGCATATTGTGCGTAAGGAACAAACTCGTGACAGAATCCAGGAACTTCAGAGCCAGCGAGGTCAAAAGCCACAATACCATCATTAAGGTGTTTTGCGCCTGCCTCTAAAACCGCTTTAATTTGGTCTTTTGGCATGGTGCGTAGAATAGACAAAATGTAGTTACCGTGGATGTCGTATTGCGCTTCTGCACGTTTCATTCCACGAACCACGCTGTCCATGATCTCTTCAAGGCTCAAGCCTTTTACTTGGTGTAAAAGTGGGCCAAAGCGAACTTCTAAATATTTGACGTTCTCGTTTGCAGCGTCTTCGAACAGCTCAAATGAAATTCTCTCTAGCGCTTCTGCCGTTTGCATGACCATACCTGGCAACTCAAAGCGTTTCAGATACTCATCCAAATTTGGGCAAGTTTCTGGTGCAACCATCATCTCTTTGATCACGTTGATGTCACGTGATGGCAGGGTGAGGTTCTGTTCGTCAGCAAGGTCAATAATTGTCTGCGGGCGTACGCTACCATCTAGGTGGCAGTGCAAATCGATCTTCGGCAGGTCAAAGTAATTCATGAGTCTTCTCTTTATAAAATTTCGGATAAAGCGACAGACTTCATAATCAAGAGTTTAAGGCTCTTGGTAGAAACTCCCAAACCATATCATTAGGATTATATGAAGCGTTGATCGCCGAAAGTCTAGCACCTGTTTTTCGCCTCAGCAATGTGACAAAAGGGGCTTTTTCATAGGGAAGTTCGATTTTTTTGATAGACTCTATCGATATCTGTTGATTGGAAACGCTCAACAAACCGCTAGAATGAAACAAATTATTTCAAAAGGTTACTCTGTATGTTTCACGCCCATGTTTATTACCCCCTGATTCGTCGTCAAGATGCGTTGAAGATCCATCAGCAGATCCGCAATGAACGCCAAGATGTCACAGCGATATTTCCGCTGGTCGATCGTCTCGTTGGCCCGCATAAGATGCCGATGTTTGAACTGCACTTTCACGATAATCAACACGGTTTGATTGAATGGTTAGATGCACATCGCGGCGATCTGTCCGTATTGATTCATCCGGTCAGTGACGAGCATTTGCTCGACCACACTGAACGCGCTCACTGGCTAGGCAAAGAACTTGGTATTTTTGAAGAAACGCTAAGCGATTGAAACTCATCATGCTGTTTTTGTGCTTTTGCTCCTCTTTCTCCGTTGAATTTGTGCTAAACCTAGAGTGTGAGTAACAAAAATGGAGAGGGTGACAAATGGACTTGTTTGCAGACCATCGTGCAGAAAATCAACCTCAAGAGCCTACACAGAGCCTTCGCCTATGTAAGCCATGGAAAGTTTTGCTGGTGGATGATGATGAACAAATGCATCAGGTCACTCGATTAGCGCTTAGTGGTTTTCAGTTCCAAGAGAGAAAGTTGGAACTTATTTCTGCGCTATCAGGACAAGAGGCTCGGCAGATTTTACAGCAGCAAACGGATATTGCCGTTGCTTTTGTCGATGTGGTGATGGAAACCGAGCATGCGGGCCTCGAGTTGGTTAAGTTCATTCGCGAGCAACTAAAGAACCGCTTGATTCGCCTCGTGCTCAGGACGGGGCAAGCAGGCCAGGCACCGGAAGATATCGTCATCAAGGAATATGAGATTGATGACTATAAAGAGAAAACCGAGCTCACCACGCAAAAATTGAAAACGGTTCTCTATTCCATGTTGCGTGCCTATCGCGACCTTTGTTTGATTGAAGAACAAAAAGAGGGCTTGAGTAAGGTGATTCAATCTTCTGCTTATGTGCAAAATACCACCTCTCTGCAGAACTACGCTTCAGCCGTGCTAGAACAGCTCACTTCATTACTCAAGTTAGAAAAATCCGCTTTTTATTGCATTGTTAAACCCGACCCTAATGGCGAGGTTTGCCGAGCCATGACGCTGGCAGCGACGGGTTCTTATGTTGATCTCTACTCAGAGTGTGCGTTTGAAAAACTGCCAGAGTTGGTGGCAGAACGCTGTCAACAAGTGTTGGAGAGCCGTCAAACCACACACTTTGGCGATGCGTTTGTGTTGTATAGCCACGATGAACAGGGCGTGGACAATTTACTCTATGTGAATCTCAACAAGCAGTTGTCTGAGTTAGATCGACAACTGCTTGAAATCTATATGCAAAATATTGGGCTCACCTTTGAAAATCTTAATTTGTTGCTTGATGTCCGAGAGACCTCCAAGGAACTGGTCTACAACCTTGCCAATGCGGTGGAAGCGCGCAGTAAAGAAACCGGTGCGCACGTACAACGCGTTTCGTTGATTTCAGAGAAACTGGCGCAGTTGTACGGACTCAGTGATTTCGAAGTCAATTTGATCAAGCACGCCTCACCGTTGCATGATGTGGGCAAAGTGGCGATTCCTGACAGCATTCTTCACAAGCCCGGTAAGCTGGATGCGCAAGAGTGGGAAATCATGAAAAAGCACGTCGAATATGGCGTCAACATCTTGAGTAAATCCAAACGACGCCTCTTCGCCATTGCGAAAGAAATCGCTGGGACACATCACGAAAAGTGGGACGGTTCAGGGTATCCGATGGGGCTGAAAGGAGAGTCGATCCCGATCAGTGGCCGAATTACGGGCTTGGCGGATGTGTTTGATGCGTTAGGGGCAAAACGCAGCTACAAAGAACCATGGTCTGACGAACAAATTCGCCAAGAAATCGAAGCGCAAAAAGGCAAACATTTCGATCCCCGATTAGTGGATTTGTTGTTCGAAAATTGGCAAGCGTTTATCGATATTCGTATTCAGCATCCTGACTAGCGAGTCCTTTGGGTATCCTTTCTTCTTTCTCAGCTCTTGCTTTTTTTCTGCGAACCCCGTGCTATTTAGCTCGGGGTTCTTGTTATTGAAATCAGGCACTTTTCTGAGCAAGCTCTATCTGCATTGGCAGTTCTTTGGGCAGTGTAATCACAAAATGCACACCTTGGTTTGGCTCTGAATGAAAAGAGAGGTCACCTTTGAGCTTTTGTTTGACTAAATTAAACACCAGATTTAAGCCTAATCCAGAACCACCTTTTCCTCGTTTACTGGTATAAAACGGCTCGAAAATCTTTTGATGTAACGACTCTTCAACGCCGGAGCCGTTGTCTTGATACTCCAATATGACGTTTTGTTCTTGTTCAGAAATGCGGACAAGAATCTCGGGGTTTGGTTGAGTACTGAAGGCGTGATTGACACTGTTGAGGACAAGATTTGAGACGATTTGAGTGAGAATACCGGGCAAACTGTTCATGACCACATCCTCTGGCGACTCCACGACGGGAGCCACAGGCACCTTGCGTGTTTCGGGATGCAGGCTGGCCATTAACGCATCAAGCACTTGTTTGACATTGAACTCGCTGCGGCTTTCAGAGATTTGATCGACCGCCGTTTGTTTGAAATCTCGGATCAGTTTCGCTGCACGGTTAAGGTTGTTTTCCAGCATTTGGCTGCTGTCAGAAATTCTCTGCATGACGTCGGCAAATTGCGTGCTGGTTAAAGTTTGATTGGAAAACGCTTGATTGAGTTCAATGGAGGCATCTCGAATAATCGAAGAGGCGGTCACGGCGATACCAAGTGGGGTGTTGACTTCGTGTGCAACACCAGCAACAAGCCCGCCCAATGCTGCCAGTTTTTCTGATTCCACTAGCTGTTCTTGTGTGGCTTTGAGCTGTTCCATGCTTTGCTTTAAGTCGAGGGTTCTTACCGCCACTTCATGCTCAAGGTTTTGGTTGAGTTGTTGCAGTTCGATCTGTGTGAGTTTGAGGTCCGTAATATTAATCGTGGTACCACGAAAACCGAGAAATTTGTTTTCTTCATATTTCGCTATGGCTTGAAAAAGAAAATGGTAAGTAATGCAGTTTAAGGTGATGCTCTCTTCACACATGGAAAAGTCGTTACGTTTAAGCATGTAACTGGTGAGATTTTTGGCATCAGATAAGGCTTCAATTTCAATCAGTAACGGCTTTTCTAAAGGTTCAATACCCAACTGTTCCATCATGGCTTCTGAACAATATATCAGCCTGCCCAGCTCGTCGGTTTCCCATAACCAATCTGAGGAGACGTGGGTGAAATCCGCCAGCCGCTCTTGTTCCTGTTTGATATTACGATACAAGGTGGTGACATTGCCAGTGATTCGGTTGGTCTCTTCGCCTAACCAATCGAGCTCGTCATCGTTCTCCATGATCCATTGGTAATGCGCTAGTTGAAGCGGTTCAGAAGGATGACGTGGATTGTAACGACGGAGATACTGAGCGATTTCGAAGATCCGACGATTCACGCTGGCGTGAAAGATCATCAATATGATATAGCAAACAAAGGCCGTTTTTAACGCGTTGAGTGTGAGGGTTACGAGGAATTGTTTCAGCAAATAGTGATAAATTTCTTGCGCGTCAGATTCAACATAGATGGTACCTATGGTCTCCATCATATTGCCGTCCATGGCATTGTGGTAGGTCAGTGGGTAGGTATCGGCAATGGCTCCCTGTTCTGCACGTTTTCCTGCGCTGAAGGTGTAGTCTTCCGATTTGATTTCAAGGTAGTCAATTTTCGGTAGGTTCACTAAACCATCGAGTCGTTCTTGCAAGAGCACCAAATCGAATGACCACAACGACGCCGACAGCAGCCCTGCATGAACATTTTGAATTTCGTAGTGACGTTGTTCAACATCATTAAACTCCTTGTCGTAATCCCAGTAGAGCTGGAGCAGGGTGGTAAGCAAGGTAAAAAGACCACTCAACAATATCATGATGAGAATGATTCGACGGCCTATTCGGCTAAACAGCGGATTATTGATACTTTCTTCATAATTGTGTTTACGGCTCATAGCATCCCAGCTTTTCTTGGTCCTAATAGCTTCATTATAGACACCCATGCTGAACTCGATTGAAATAAGCGTAATTCGAGGAGTTTGACTACACTCAGTTCATGACGTCATCGAGAGGCCGCCATATGAGAGCCGTTTTAGCGTTGATAATACTGAGTTGGATCTGTGTTCCTTCTTTCGCTTATAGTGCAAAAGTGCTTATTATTGAGAGCTATCATGCTCAGTATGAGTGGGATGAAAGCTATTTGTATGGGATTCGGCAAGAGGTCGGTGAGCGCGCTCAGATAGCCACTTTTGAAATGAACACTAAGCGAGTCCCCAAAGAGCAATACGCCGCAATGGCGGAAAAAGCGTTTGCGAAGTACCAGGCTATGAAGCCAGATGTTGTCGTACTGGGTGACGATAATGCGCTGAGTTATCTCTATCCGTATCTGTACGATGAACCTATTTCCATGGTGTTTCTTGGTATTAATTCCAACCCTCGTAAGCTGTTTGCGGACTATCCTGGACAAGCCAAAGTGACCGGCATTTTAGAGTTGCCTCTGTTTGTGAAAAACGTTGGGGAAATCAAGCGGATTCTTGGCCGCTCACCATTGAAAATTTGGGTATTGTTTGACTCTGGCGTGACCTCTGCCATTGCAGGGGAATATATTGAAAGCCAATATCAGATGATTAAAAAGAGTTTGGGGGTCGAAGTGGCGATTTATCTTGTCGATACTCAGGCTCATTGGCAAGAGATGGTAAGACGAGCAAAAGAGGAAAGCGTCGACGCGATTTTAGTTGGGCTGTATCACACGCTCGTGGATGAGGAGGGGAACAGTGTTCCTTCTGATGAGATCTTATTTTGGACTAATCAACATTCGGAAGTACCTTTGTTTGGTTTTTGGGACTTTTCGGTTGGCAAAGGAAAAACGGCAGGTGGCGTAGTATTGTTTGGTGAAGTTCAAGGTCGACATGTTGGTCGAATTATCAATCAACTGATTGATGGTAAATCGGCTGACGCGATTCCCATTCAAATCGGTAATCAGGGAAGGCCTCTGTACAGTGATTCGGAAATGCGCCGCTGGAATTTACTCCCCCCCAAAGGATGGGAGGGAATTGAGTAGTTAAATCGCGAGATGGTTGTTTAGGCGATTTCGACCAATTTGTTAACCAGTTTCTCGATCCCTGATGCAGCTTCGACAATGGAACCTGCAAGCATATAAGCTGGGGTGGAAAGCACCTTATGTTGCGGATCGAAATGCATCTCTTCGACTGAGCACTCGACGTGCTTACCGCCCATTTGACTAAATGCCGCCGCGGTTGCGACATCGTTGCCAATGGTGCCTTCAACGCCTGAAGCGTAGACCATAGGGATAATGGTTGGTGCAATGCACAAGTAACCTGCTGGTTTGCCTGCTTGGGCAAAGTCGCGACAGGCTTTGGCGACACTTTCATTTACTTGGCATTCAGCGCCAGAAATAGCGAAATTGGTTAGGTTTTTTGCTGCGCCAAATCCGCCCGGCAAAAGCAGCGCATCGTAATCATCGACCCTTAGTTTACTGACATCGTCGATATTGCCACGTGCGATACGGGCAGACTCCACCAAAACGTTTCTGGATTCGTCCATCTCTTCACCGGTTTTATGATTGATCACATGCAGTTGTTGGATGTTTGGCGCATAGCAGTGCCAACTTGCACCTGCTTTCTCAATCGCATAGAGAGCTAGAACTGCCTCGTGAATTTCGCTGCCATCAAACACACCACAGCCACTGAGTATCACCGCTACTTTTTTCATTTCTTACCTTCCTTTTGACGGAGTTCCGTTTGCTCAGCTTAACCAACTTTGCCTGTGAGTGGAAAAGTGCGATACCGATTCTGTGCGGCTATTCAATGTCAACCTTGCGACTTTCGTGCTCGCTTTCTTGTCGAGGTTCGTCGCTGTGCTGCAGGGAGGTTTCTTGTTCTTGATGCTCCGACTCCTCTTCTTGGTAATGACGGACAACGAAGGGGGTAAGCATGACACTAGACGGAAGAAAACGTTTCATAGTAACTCCTAACTGACGGGATCGTTTTGTTTATATCGAGTTTGGTGGTGTTTGTTTTTGAACTAGGTCAGTTTTGCAGTAAGCTCTTCGTTTGATATGCCGTTGCTGCGCTAGGGATCACAGATAATGACAACAACCCATCGTTACACCTTATTTGGTTTGCTCGCCATTTTATTTTGGAGCTGTTTACTGGCCATGACGCGTATGGTCGCGGAATATTTTGGCCCGTTGGGTGGGGCGGCTCTTCTCTACAGCTTGAGTGCGATTTTGTTGGTGATGGTGCTTGGCATTCCAAAGTTGAGCTATTTCCCCAAATGCTACCTTCTGGTTGGTGGCGCCTTGTTTGTCAGCTATGAAATTCTCCTAGCACTGGCGTTGGGTTATGCCGATAGTCGAATGCAATCTATTCAAGTTTCAATCGTCAATTATCTTTGGCCAGCTTTGACGGTGTTGTTTGCGGTGTGGGGAAGTGCCAAGAAAACCAGCTTGTGGCTCTATCCTGCGGTTCTACTAGCCTTTATTGGCGTAGCGTGGACGGTCAGCGGTGATGATGGTGTATCACTGACAATGATTCAGGCGAATGTGATGGCCAATCCTTTGGTGTTTATCATGGCTTTTGCTGGGGCAATCATCTGGGCGATTTATTGCAATGTGACGCAAAGAGCGCGCTGCAAACATAACGCAATCACGCTGTTTTTTATCGCCACGGCAATAACCTTATGGGTGAAATGGTGGCTCTCTGGTTCTGTTCCCTCGTTGCATTTTGAGTGGCAAGGTGTCGGGGTTCTGTTTGTTGCCTCGGCATTGATGGCGGGAGGATATGCGTTGTGGAATGTCGCGATCGTTGGCGGGAATATGGTTCTGCTTGCGACAATGTCTTACTTTACGCCAATTCTTTCTTCTTTATTGTCTTCGATGATTCTTGCCGTGAGTTTACCCAGCACATTTTGGCAGGGTGTCGCTATGGTAACCATTGGTTCACTGACATGTTGGTGGCTTACCAGAAATAAAAACGCCGTCTAGTAAGACGGCGTCATGTGGAAGAGCTTTGAATTAGAAAGCGACGTTCACATTGAGCTGCAATTTGAACGGATGCTTAGAGAGCTGCTTCTTCAGTTTATTTCGAGTACTTTCCAGTTCTGCCAGGGCCAACGTCTTGTTCTTGACATGCAAGTCAACGTTAACGCGTAATTCTTGCCCGACTTTAGCAACACCTGCAAGTTTAAGATGTTGGGAAGTTTGTTTCTCGATGAACTCGATATCACTGCCGACACTTCGACAAAGTTCTTCGTCTGGGGACATCATGAGCAGCTCGCGCAAAGCTTCTTTCAACATTCCCATTGGTACTTTGATGAAGTAAAACGACATTGCCAGCATCATGACTGGATCCGCATAGGCTGCAAATTCAGCATATGGGCTATACGTCACGGCGATGGACATGATAAATCCAATCGTAACAACGGCACTAAGCAACGCATCCATTTGCCACTGTTTTACTTCAGCAGCAATGAGGCCAGAGGAGTATTGGCGACTTTTTCTCGAGATATACCACCAGACATAAGCACAACCAATCACACACGAAGTCTCAAAGAAAATCGCCACAGAGGCATTGACTTCACGACCACCGTTGAATAAATCAAACACGGCGGAATAAAGCGAGTAAGCAACCACCATTAAAATCACTATTGCCTTGATTGCGATAACAATCGGCTCTAAGACAGCTTTACCAAAAGGAAACAAACGTTGAGAAGGTGTGTTGATATAGTAAGACGCTGCCAGCGACAATAAAGTTAACAGTAGGCTGACGAGGGAATACACCCCATCAAACATAATTACCAGTGACCCTGCGAACATGCCAAGTACCAATCCCGCTACTGCAAAGCCCGATGCTGCAAGGGCTGAGAAAGTCAGAATACGGTTTTCGTTCTTAGTTGTCCTGTCACACATAAAATATTCCGGTTGCTAAACACTCTGTTATTGTTTGCGTAACGGCAAAATTTTACAAATGAAAAGTCAGTGAATGAAATGTGTCAACTTGATATGTTTTGATTTTTGTCTTTTAAATTAATTGGTTAGCTATGGAAATGAGCGTCATAAATATTGACGCTCACTGTGCTCGAGTTAGAAATCGAACAAATAGTCGTTGATTTTGTCTGCCAACCACGACATTGCAGGGTGTTCACTCATGCCGCTGTGGGTCAACATACAGTAATCCTCTTGTGTCAAACCATAAGTGTGTTTGATCACGGCCAGTTTTTGTTCACGTAAATAGAGCCTGATGAGAGGTTCAGGCAAAACGCCCCAAGCATCTTCTTGCAAAATCATGTTCAACATATAGTCAAAGCAGGAGAAGCCGATGTGTTTAAGTGAAAAAGGGCGCAATTCGGGATTGTCTTTCTCGTTAAGATAAACCATGAGTGCTTGCATTTGCGCACGGAGATCTTCGTCCGAGACTCGGCGCATTTTGGTCAATGGATGATCAATGCGACACACTGACATCATGCGTATTTTGCCTAAAGGACTGTAGGTGATTTTAGGGCTATCAACGCGTTCATAGTCAACACCAAATGCAAAGTCGACTTGGCCTGTTTCAACCAAGTTTGCTAAATCTCCGCTTGAAGCCAGCACAATATTAAAAGCCGTTGACGGGTACTGTTTACTCAGTTGGTGCGAAAACTCCTGCCAAATTTCATCGGGTAATGAATCGTCTCTGGCAATCCACATCTCGGCATTAAAGACCCCAGAGACATCTGCGCAGGTTTGCTTGATGCGCTGTGCGGTAACGAGCAAGTTTTCACAGTCTTTGAAGATAGCTTTACCGGCTTCAGAGAGGGTAAGTTGGTTGCCTGAGCGTACAAAGAGATCAATATCTAGTTCTTTTTCCAGCGATTTTATCGACATACTCAGCTTGGTTCTGTTGCAGTCGAGATGCCTACCGGCTTCGGAGACGGAGCCCAATTCAGCAATGCTGCAAAATGCTTCGATTTGTGAAAGATTCATGCTCTACTCGAAAAAATGTACTTGGCGATAGCATAGCGAAAATTCATCCTGCATGCTAAGTCACTTTCGGCATAGAGGAATTTCAATAATAACTCTATGACGTAAGGAATATTTTGAGTTAATCTATCCACGTTGCAAGAAGTAATTATGGAGGCCGTGATGGCACACAATTGGGACGAAGCCGCGAAGGAGTGGGAGAGCAATCCAGCAACGGAGCAGTTTTCACAATCTGTGTTCAATCAGTTAAAGGATTTAGTGAGTTTAAATGGCGCTAGAGTCCTTGACTTAGGATGTGGTACTGGCTTGTTAAGCCAAAAAATATCACCATTAGCAAAAGATATTGTCGCTTTGGATTCTTCTGAAGAGATGATTGAAGAGCTTGATAAAAAGCAGTTGCCCAATGTCGAACCCGTGGTCGACGGTTTAACTCGGGGATTGGTGGCGCAACATCCTGCATTCAGAGGGCAATTTGATGTGGTGGTGGCGTCTTCGGTTTGCGCATTCATTGATGATCTAGAAACTGCTTTAGAGGTTTCACATAGCCTACTCAATATTGGCGGTACGTTTATCCATTGGGATTGGGTTACGCAATCGGATGAGGAAGGCTTAACGATGCAAAGAGCAGAAATGCTTTTAAAGCAGGCTGGCTTTGCAGACGTTTCCGTGACGCCCGCTTTCGAAATGCAGTTTGAAGGGGAGACACATTCTGTCTTTGTTGGTCAGGGGAAACGCTTAAGTTAGCCCACCAAGCTTCAAGACGCGACACCAAACTTAATATGCGAATGATGAAAGGCGAGCCAMTASTATTGG